>JAYVGF010000018.1:0-6063 GCA_043772415.1 Betaproteobacteria bacterium | reverse complement strand
GAACGGCGCACCTTTATGGGCAGCACGGCTCCGTAGCGAGCCGGTCGAGGGACAAGAAGACGTTCTGACACCGGGCGATTGGAACGAGCGTTGGCGTTTGCGCAGACTTGTGACTTGGCTTTCCCGCATTGACCGTCACGGGCGCTTACGTGCTTTAAGCGTCGAGAGAACCGAAAAGGAAAACCTGCTCAAGCAAGCCTACGAACGGTCAATCGAACAGCGGACGTGGCTTGAATTGCGAACCAAAGCGACTGACAGCGTTCAATCTGCATTGGCCGCCTATGCTGATGCCGTGCGTCGGATCGGCCGAGGAACCGGCAAACGTGCCGCGCGCTATCGGCGCGACGCACGGGCGGCCTCTGACCGGGCTAAGGGTGCGTTGCCATGCTGGATCATGCCTCACTACCGCGTATCTGAGTCACTTCCCTCTGATCTGGGTCTTTTCGATTTGGTCATTGTGGACGAAGCCTCGCAATCGACGGTGGCCGCATTGCCCGCATTGCTACGAGCAAAACAAATTCTGATCGTGGGTGATGACCGTCAGGTCAGCCCGGAATTAGTTGGTCGGGATCAATCCCGTGCGGACGAACTGGCGAGACGGCAACTCTCCGAGCAAGTCGTAGATTACCGTTCTGCGCTGCGTGAGGAACAATCGCTATACGATCTTGGGAAGGTCGTGTTTGCGGGTGGCGCGATCATGCTGACCGAACATTTCCGGTGCGTCGCACCGATCATCGAATTCTCGAAAGCGCAATTCTATAGCCACAGACTGTTGCCGTTAAGGTTGCCTACCGCGTCCGAACGCCTTGACCCGCCACTGGTCGATATTCTCGTTGAGGACGGCTATCGGAAAGGGAAAACCAATCCGCCCGAGGCAGATTGCATTGTCAGCGAAATTCAGAAAATCGCCGATGATCCCATGATGGGCAAGCGATCCATCGGGGTGACAACTTTGCTTGGACAGGAACAGGCGGCGCTGATCTACACCAAAATTGAGCAAATCGTAGGAACCGAAGTGATGGAGCGCCATCAAATTCGCGTTGGCGATCCGACTGCTTTTCAGGGTGATGAGCGAGATATTATGTTCGTCTCGCTGGTAGCGGAAAAGCAAGACTCTCCCCTGTCGGGGACGGCCTATGAGCAGCGGTTTAATGTCGCAATGTCTCGGGCAAGGGACAGAATGGTTCTTGTGAGATCAGTCGAACTCGATGGGCTGCGCCAAAGCGACAAGCTGAGACGCGCGTTGCTCGAACATTTCCGCGTTCCCTTTCCAAGCGAAGGGCTGTCAGCAACCAACCGCCGGGAACGCTGTGAATCACCGTTTGAAACTGAAATGTTTGATATGCTTGCAGAGCGCGGCTTCCGTATCGACACGCAGGTTCCAGTTGGGAATTTCCGTATTGACCTCGTTGTAGAGGGAGAAAATGATCGCCGGCTCGCAATCGAGTGTGACGGTGATCGCTATCACGGCCCCGACAAGTGGTCTGATGATATGGTGCGTCAACGTATCCTTGAGCGCGCCGGTTGGGAAATTTGGCGCTGCTTTGCTTCCCGCTTCGTGCGTGATCGGGACGGTGTGTTGAAAGAGCTTCTGGCGTTGCTGCACGAACGCGGGATTGAGCCCGTTGGCGCTAGCGAAGGGTGGGTAAGTCGCCATACCGAGCAACGCCGGTGGCGCACACCGTCCGTGGATAATGATCAAGGCAATGGGCTGTTTGACGAGAAGGACACTCCCGTATTGCAGGAAGAGGCGACGGACGAGATTCCCAAGAATGAACCCGCTCCGGTCACCCCCCAACCTTCACTGGAAGCCCCTGTAACGAGGGTGTTTCGTTTTACCGCCAAGCCAATAGCGGCTGCGGCCGCGGCATCAATTCCAAGCGCTGCACCGCCGAAAACGCATCCTGCCGATAGCCTTGGTCTCTTTGGGGCGACGGCATTGACGCCGAGTGCCGTTTCGAACGGAGCCACGTCCGGCTTGTCGCGCGTCACGTCTGACACAACGAATGGCATGCTGGCCTCACCCAAGCCTAAGTTCAAAATGACCGCAGATAAAGCTCGCATAGCTTTGATTGAATTGCGCGAACGGGAGATCAAGCCCAACCACCCCAATGCTGATCCAGCCAGAGGTTTGCTGCGCAAATCAATGATTAAAGAACTTTTGCGAGCAAAGCCGACAACGGAAGCTGAATTTCGTGTCCGCATCCGGCAAGATCTGCGCGAGGCTACGGATGGCGAGCAATTTCAAAAATATATGACGAAGGTCTTCGATATTCTAGATATGCTGGCGTGATTGGTTGCGGGGAGTGCCATGAGGGCCAGGCTCGAATTGTTTTTCAACTCATTAGAAAATAACGCAATCTGGCTCTTTTAATTTTCTGGCTCGATTGTCCCGCTGGCCGCGTCGGCCCTTTAATGGGTTTCATGTATCGGCCTAGCTGAGCAAACATGCTCAATACAAAAATCTAATGTATAGATAGTTTTGACAAGCGCCCTTCCCCCCGCCTATAGTATTTTGCATTACTCCTTTTAACCAGAGAACTACGTGGACGAAACAGATCAACTTTTTGACGCCGTGGCGGTGTACTTTCATGTCTTGTCGGAGCCGATGCGGCTTAAAATCATGCGTTCGATTTGCCAGGAGGAGAAATCGGTGAATCAGATCGTCGAAGAAGTCGATGGCGGCCAGGCCAATGTATCTCGCCATTTGAAGTTGATGTTTCAGCATGGCGTAGTGGCGAAGCGCAAGGATGGCACGCAAGTGCTCTACCGCGTGAGCGACCCGACGATGGTCGATATCTGCCGCTCGGTGTGTACCATGATTGCCGGCAGGATCGATGACAGCCAGCCGATGCGCAATCGATTATTAAAGTTGATCCCGAATCAAGGCAAAAAAGTAGCTTGATTATCGACTTAAAATTTGCCGCTTGTTAACATGTAAATATGAGCATATAGTTATATGCATATGCTTTAATGTTCTAACGGCGAAATATTAAATGTCTGATTTAATTGAAAAAATAGGCCGCATCGTTCGCGCGCCGGAAAATTTTCTTAGCCCGCAACAGCTTGATGGAGCGCGTCATGCGCGGCGCAGTTTTATGGGCAAGGCTTTGCTTATGGGCGCCGGGATTACCGCCGCCGCTAAAGCCGCCGCAGTGGACGAAGGCGATCCGGCGATACTGAAATTACCCGAACACTCTACTTCGCTCGGCCAACCCGTCGCCGCCACCGGTTACGGCTCTCCGTCAAAATGGGAAAAGAATCTGCAGCGGCGCGAAAGCCCCGGCCTTACGCGCGTGCGCCAGTCGTCGGTGAGTTTTACGCCGTTGCAAGGCTTGTTCGGCATCATCACCCCCAGCGGTTTGCATTTCGAGCGCCATCATCAGGGTTGGCACGACATCGATCCGAGCCAGCATCGTTTGATGGTCAACGGCCTGGTGAAACAAGCGCGCGTATTCACCATGAACGATTTGATGCGCTTGCCCAGTGTGTCGCGCATCCACTTTATCGAATGCGGCGCCAACACCGGCGCGGAGTGGGGCAACGTCGCGTTGCCGACGGTGCAATATACGCACGGCATGGTGAGCTGCTCGGAATTTACCGGCGTGTTGTTATCGACCTTGCTCGACCTGTGCGGCTACGACAAAGCCAAGGGAAAATATGTATTGGCCGAAGGCGCGGATGGTTCGGGCATGACACGCACCATCGCCATCGATCGCGCGATGGATGACGTGATGGTGGCGTGGGCGATGAACGGTGAAATGCTGCGGCCGGAAAACGGCTATCCGCTGCGCCTCGTGGTGCCCGGCGTGCAGGGCGTGAGCTGGGTGAAATATTTGCGCCGCATCGAAGTGGGCGATCAACGCTACGATACTAAAGACGAAACGATTCATTACATCGACTTGATGCCCGATGGCACGCATCGCCAATACACCTCGGTGCAGGAATGTAAAAGCGTGATCACCACGCCGTCAGCCGGGCAAGTGTTGCTCGACAAAGGTTATTACAACGTCACCGGTCTTGCCTGGTCAGGTCGCGGCAAAATCAAACGCGTCGATGTCAGCGCCGACGGCGGGCGCAACTGGCGCACCGCACGACTGGAAACGCCGATACTTTCCAAAGCTTTAACACGCTTTAATATCGATTGGGTTTGGGACGGCTCGCCCGCCATTTTGCAAAGCCGCGCCATCGACGAAACTGATTATGTGCAACCGAAAATCAACCAACTGCGCGCCGTGCGCGGCAGCAAATCTATTTATCACAACAACGCGATCCAATCATGGAAGCTGATGGAAAACGGCGAGCTGTCGAATGTGCAGGTATTTTGATTATGAAAAAATATCAATATAATCAAATAGTTAAATCTAATATACTTAGGTCCTTCGACAGGCTCAGGACGAACGTACAGAAGTTGATTACGTTCGTGGTGAGCTTGTCGAACCATGCGCGTCATCAATTTATTCAAAGTCACCTTAGAGTATTCGCCGCAGTGGCGCTCACCAGCCTGTCTGCGCACGCGCAAGACAAGCCGTGGCAAGGCATCGGACGCGCGGCAACACCGGCTGAAATCAAAGCCTGGGACATCGATGTGCGCGGCGATTTCGTCGGCTTGCCTAAAGGCTCGGGCAGCGTGAGCAAAGGCGAACAGGTGTGGGAAGCCAAGTGCGCCAGTTGTCACGGCACCTTTGCCGAATCCAACGAAGTATTCACGCCGCTGGTCGGCGGTACCACAGCAGAAGACATGAAAACCGGCCGCGTCGCGTCGCTGGCCAAAGGCGATGTAGCGCAACGCACGACATTGATGAAGTTGTCCAAAGTCTCAACTCTATGGGACTACATCAATCGCGCCATGCCGTGGACCGCGCCGAAAACACTGACGACGGAAGAGGTGTATGCCGTCACCGCTTATATCCTGAATCTCGGCGGCGTGGTCGATGCGAATTTCACGCTGTCCGATCAAAACATTGCGCAAGTGCAGGATCGTTTGCCCAACCGCAACGGCATGGTGTTGCACGACGATTTATGGCAAGTCAGCGGCAAGGGCGACGTAAAAAATGTCGCCTGCATGAGCCATTGCGAGACCGATGCGAAAATCGCTTCCTTCCTGCCCGATTTCGCGCGCAATGCGCACGGCAATCTGGCGGAACAAAACCGCATCGTCGGCCCGACCCTCGGCAGCGACACCACTAAACCTGTCCCCGCTACTATGCAACCCAAGCCGACGGTGAAGCCCTCCGACGCGCCGGAATTAAAAACCGTTACGGCAGAAGCCAAGCCGTCGGCTACTTTGGAACCGATAGCCGCAGCGGCTGGTGCAACAACTACCGCGCCCGCCAGCAAACAACCCACCGTCGCTGCCGCTCCCAAGTCCGCAGCCGCACCCAAGCCTGAAGCACCGGCCAAACCTGCGGGAGCCGCAGCCAACGTCAGCCCCCTGCTCAATGCGAATGGGTGCACCGCTTGCCACGGCATGACGAATAAAATTATCGGGCCGGGCTTTAATGAGATCGCCGCCAAACACAAAAACAAAAGCGATATCGAAAACTATTTGGTCGGCAAGATCAAAAACGGCGGCTCGGGCGTATGGGGGGCGATGCCTATGCCGCCGCAAGCGCAACTGAAAGACGCCGACGCAAAAGCGATTGCGCAATGGTTGGCGGCTGGCGCGAAATAAGCCGGCGCACGTCATCTATCGTGGCGCGGAAACGTTATGTTGTGGGGTAATTTGCAGTAAAATTGTGTCATGTAGAAATGAACCGTTCCATTGGCAGTTTGTTGAAAAACGTAGCGAGTGGGCTGAGTTTGAGTCGAGGAGCGGAAACGTATGCCTTATACGTTGAGCACCGGAGGCTCAAAATCGGCCTGCGCAGTCGTTTTACGACATACTGTTAATCATGTTTGCGGATGAAGGCGCGTATCTCCGGATAAATATTCTCGCGGAATTTGCGACCGCTGAAGATACCGTAATGGCCGCAGCCAACCGCGTCATAATGTTTTTTACGCGCAGCGGGGATGCCTTTGCACAAATCCTGTGCCGCCTTAGTTTGGCCGCCGCCGGAAATA
>JAYVGF010000017.1:0-2089 GCA_043772415.1 Betaproteobacteria bacterium | reverse complement strand
ACGGCTACGGCGATTTTCTCCAATTCGAAACGCTCACGCTATGCCCTATCGATACGCATTTGATCGACAAGACCTTATTGCGCCAAGATGAAATCGATTGGCTGAACGCCTATCACGCAGAAGTCGCGCGACGTGTGTTGCCACTTGTGAGTGGCGATGCGAAGGCTTGGTTGATTACAAGAACGCAAGCGATTTGATGATGCGTAGGCTGGGCTGATAAGCCCAGCGTTTTTCATCTCCATACGGCGCTAAATTGCTGGGCTTATCAGCCCAGCCTACGACACTGATCGCACGGTTGGCATTCAGGACGCATTTGATAGGTTGAAAATATGAAAACAAAACTTTCAGGTGGCCTCGTGCACGAAATGCCCGCTGACTTAGCCAATGCGTTGATTGAAAAAAAAGAAACAACTAGCCTCTGGGAAAACCTAACGCCTGTCGCTCGAAACGAGTTTATTTGTTGGGTTGATAATGCAAAACAAGAAAAAACTCGGATGCGGCGGATCAGCCGAACGGTGGAGGAACTTCTCGAAGGCCAAAAACGCCCATGCTGTTGGGTGGGCTGCATTCATCGCACTGACAAAAAACCGAGCAAATGGCAGCAAGATGTCCTAATAGACAAGAAGCCAAGAAAGCAAACGTAGCCTGGATGGAGCGTAGCGGAATCCGGGAAGCCCACTATCAGTTAACGAAACTCGGATTCCGCTACGCTCCATCCAGGCTACACTTTTTCCAGATTTGAATTCAGCACTTATGCTCTGTACTACTTAGCTTGACGCGCAAAAAAATAACCAGCCGAGGCTGGTTATTTTTTTAAAACAGAAAACTAAATTTAAGCAGCTGTAGCAAGTTTACGTTTTGTTTCGCTGGCCACCGCATGTTGCGCAGCATAAGAATCATGCGCGGCAGCTTCTGCCGTGCCGACTTTGACTGGCAAGCCCATGTCGGACAACACAGAACCGAGCGCGGACAAACACAGCATGACGTTTTCTGCGCGGGCGGAGTAGCCCATGAGGCCGAAGCGCCAAATTTTTCCGGCTAATGGGCCGAGGCCTGCGCCGATTTCCAGATTGAATTCATTCAATAAAGTTTTGCGTACTTCAGCTTCGTTGACGCCTTGCGGGACATAGACCGCGTTCATTTGCGGCAAGCGCGCTTCTTCTTTTACGACGAATTGCAGACCTATTGCTTCGAGCCCGGCTTTCAACGCTAAGTGATGGCGCTGATGGCGCGCCCAGGATTTTTCCAGGCCTTCGTCGCGCAACAAGAGTAATGATTCATGCAACGCATATAAGGAATTAACCGGCGCGGTGTGGTGATAGGTGCGCGTGGTGTTGCCCCAGTAATTCAAAATCAAATTCAAATCCATAAACCAGCTATGCACTTTGTCTTTACGGCCTTTGACGTAATCGACCACGCGTTCGTTGTACGACACGGGCGACAGGCCCGGCGTGCAGGACAAACATTTTTGGCTGGCAGAATACACCGCGTCGATGCCCCACTCGTCCACTTTGAGCGGTGAGCCGACTAGCGATGTGACCGCATCGGCGATGACGAGGCAATCGTATTTGTGTGCGATTTCTGCGAGCAGCCTGGCGTCGGACATACAGCCTGTGGAAGTTTCTGCATGCACGAAGGCGACCACGCGCGCGTCGCGATTGGCTTTGAGTGCGTCCTCGAGTTTTTGCGGGCTGACTGGCTCGCCCCAAGTGTCTTCGACGACCACCGCGATGCCGCCTGCACGCTCGACGTTTTCGATCATGCGGCCGCCGAATACGCCATTGCGACACACAATCACTTTATCGCCCGGTGCGACCATGTTCACAAAGCAACTTTCCATACCGACCGAGCCGGGACCGGAAATCGGAAACGTTAATGCGTTTTCGGTTTGATACGCGTAGCGCAGCAAGGTTTTCAATTCTTCCATCATCTGCACAAAAATCGGATCAAGATAACCGATAGCGGGCGAGCTCATCGCGCCGAGCACGCGCGGGTTGATATCCGAGGGGCCAGGACCCATCAAGGTGCGCAAAGGTGGGTGGAAGGTGCTGATTTTGTTACGAATGGCGGTGGACGACATGAGAACTCC
>JAYVGF010000016.1:0-9206 GCA_043772415.1 Betaproteobacteria bacterium | reverse complement strand
CTGCTGCATGGCAGGCGGAAAGGCGCAACGCGAAGCGCATCCCTGCGCAAATGCCGTCGCAGGCAAAAACACCGCGAGCAGCAATAAGGCCGTCCATTTACGCAATTTGGTCATAGTGATTTGAATTGCAATTTCGCGCTTAGTTCAATGCGCGGAGCTTAATTAGCCTTCGAGCTATTCAACATGATCATGATGTCGGTCGCTTTCTCATCGCTACTATGTTTGCTGAGGCTAACCGTTACGCCGTTGTTGTCGTTTTTGTCATCGGTAAGGGAGAACATGGCCGACTCGCCCGCTTGACTCATGTCCATTAACTTACGGCCCGCCGATTGTGCTTTAAGCTTGCTGCGATAATATTCGGTGACTTTTTCCAAATCGTCTTTCGACTCCAGCGTGACGGCAATCATGGCGGAGTCAGGGCTGATAACTTTGGTGCCTTTGCCGTCTTTAATGATTGCGCCGGGATAAAACGGCACACCGACATCAGCCTCGGTAACTGCGGCGCTGCCAAATTCGCTAGTGGTGGTTTTACCATTGGCATCGGTGGTGGTGGATTTGATAGTGCCATCACCGATATTAATTTTAGTCGTGCTGCCGTCTTTGTTCAATTTCGATTCGATGGCTTTTTCCGCCATTTTTTGTACCGCTTTTTCGCTGATTTTTTCTACCGCTTTGTCACACGCTGCCAAACCTACGCACATCACGATCAGTAAAAATGTTTTGTTCAATTTGTTTTCCTTATATTGCATTACGTTTTCTCCATGCCGCGATTATACCGGCGGTGAGGACCATCCAGATAAATACTTGTGCCATATCAATCCACAACACTTGGTTGGCTACACCGAGAAATTGATAGTGCGCGCCCAAGGCAAACAAAACAAAACCGAAAAATAAAGCCACGCCGAGTTTTGCGCCGGCCAAAAATCCGCGCACATCAAGCCGATGAATCAGCCAAGCGATAGTATAAGCGGTAAGAGCGGACGTAATAAACGCCCACAATGGAGGCCACGGCGGGCTCGCTTCGAGCTGCGCCATGGTGCGGCCTTGCGCGGCGAGCCAAGGATTGAGAAACAACGCGGGCGAATACCAAAGGATGCCCATCACCTCGCCCATAATAATCGCCGCCCACACTGCGTAATGATTCATCATGGCTCATTCAACTCTAGTGTTTTATTTCATCATAGCGCAGATGTTAATATTCTAATAGTGTGTAACTATATGATTATATTGAAATAATATTGTCGCGCTTACATTGTGTTTGGTTTAATTGTGCAATGCGTTTCCGCGCGTCATTATTCATACAGCGGTTTAACCCTACGGGGCACGGTGATAATTGTGTGTTGGTGTCCGGCAATTCGCTACCAAACTTCATCCGTTAATTCACATCCCTGTTCGTTTATTAATCCCTCGCACCAATCTGATTGCCGACCCGCGTCGCCACACCTATCGGAAAATTATAACTCGGGCTTAACGTGGCACTGCCTTGCGCGACGGCTGCCAAGCCTTTCAAGCTGAAATCATTATTCAGCACATCAAACCAACCCTCAATATAATCTGTGCCGCGATAATTTAATTCGCTGGCTCCGTGTTGGCATAAACCGACGTAGGCATTGCCGCGCACTCTCACATTGGCTACGGGAAAATCGGCTGCCGCCGGGTTTTTCGATGGGTAGAAAAATGAATACGGCGCGAGCGGGTGTTGTTGGCTGTCGTAATAGCGAGAGTAAGCGACGAAAGTGTTGTGTTCAATCGTAATCGCGTCGGGGCGAGTATCGGTTGCGCCTTCCATTTTGAAGGTGACCATCAGGCCGTTGCTGTTATCGCCTGAGGCGTTTTTCACCAGGACGTTATTGCGCATGGTCAGCACGCCGCCGTTGGGCACATCGACCAGATAGTTTTCTGCCTGTTGCGCGCCGCCGAGCGTGCCTCGGAAATAATTGCCTTCGAGGATATTTTTTTGCGCGCGTGATTTGAACAGGTGGCCGTAATAGGCGCTGTGCGAATACGAGCCGGTCATGTGTACGGTGAAGTTGGAGTCGAGTTTGCTCGCGCCGATATAAATATTATGTTCCGGCCCGTTGCCGCCGCCGTTATCAAATAGTTCGATGTTTTCCAGGCGCAGGGTGCCGCTATTATTATCCGTGCCGAAAATGCTGTTGGCGTCTTGCGTTTTGAAACCGCGGATACGTAAATTGCGCAGGGTTAAATTTTTTGCGCCGTTGATGTAAATGGCTGCTTTGCCGACAGCCCCGCTTGAATTGCTGTCGACATCGAAATTCTCGAAAGTGATGTTTTCACTTTTGTCGAAATAGATGAGGCCTTGGCCTAGCGTGTTATTCGATGCGCCGGTAGCGGGTAAGCGGATTACTGGGCGCACGCCGTTCACGGTCATGCCGATGATCTTGATGTTCTTCGGCGCTTGGAAAATCCCTTGCTGGAACTCGGCGTAGCTGGCCGTCATCGGGCCTATCCATGGTTGTTGGGTTTCACCTTCATAGACGGCGGGGTAAACGCGATATTCATCGCCTTCGGCAAATTGACGATAGGGCTGGCGGCTGAATGCGCCGCCGCTTGGATCAACAGAGGTTCCAGTATTTTCGTTTGACGTAACGCCCGAATAACCAAAGTGGCTATACGTCGCGACTAATTTACCCGCGCGATATTGTTCTATCTTCGGCGTGCCGCTGGTGGCGGCTTGCGCTTGTCCGCTGGCTGCATTGCCGTTTTCGCCCCACACCCATTGCGCAGGAAACGTTTTTCCGTCGCAGGCAATTTGCGTCGGGCCGTTTTGCAAAGTTAATGTATTAGTGGTCGGCGTAATCGGCGCGGGCGTTGGGTTTTGCGCGACGGGCGTTTCAGACGACCCGCAACCGCTTAACGCGAAGGCACAAATAAAAAGCAGGCATTGCTTAGACGAAAACAAATAGGTCATATCAAACTCCTTAAAGAGTTTATTCATTGTTCGATCAAGAGTTGCTGAATCTGAGTTACAAAAAATAGGCTTATTGCAGAGGCTTGAGCACAGCGGGATGCGGGTGAATCAAGAAACAAATTACGCTGATAAATATACTTGGGCAAGCAATTTTATCAGCCCTTACGTCATTATATAACTTGTTGATTATATTGAATAATTTATACACCCCCAAGCGCTTGGATAGCCAACTCTACTTCCGCCAAGCTGACGATGCGCGTCTTGCGTGTAGTCGGATGAACGCATGTAGCGGCGAGGGTCGGTTGGTTAATACCCGCGAGTCCGCGATAGCGTTGACTGCGGATGTCGTTGAAATTTTTTTCACGCAGGCGTTGGCATAGCGTGAGGTAATGATCCTCCGAAAATGCATACACCGGCGCAAATTTTTCGCCGCAACTGATTTCGTACAACGGCGCGCGCACCGATTCCACCGCGCCGGTTTCCAACAATGGACGCATCCAACGATAGAAAAATATTTGCATCAAGGCGCTGCAATGAATGCCGTCGGCATCGGGATCGAATAATAAAATGATGCGTTGATAACGCATTTTTGTGATGTCGAATGACTCGCCAAATCCTGCGCCGAGCGCTTCGATGAGCGCTTGATACATCGGAAACTCGGCGACTTTGTTTGCGCTGGCCTTAATGGCGTTGAGCGGCTTGCCTTGCATGGGTAATACGGCTTGCAGTTTTCTATCGCGTAATGCGGTGACGGCACCTGATGCGGAATCGCCTTCAACAATAAATAATTCTGCGCCGGAATTTGCGCCGTGTGTGGTGGAGTCTTCGAGACGGATAGGGCAAGAGGGATAATTAGACATGCGTCATTATCCATTTAGTTGGACTAAATACAAACCCTCGTCATTCCCGCGTAGGCGGGAATCTAGCAGCTTCACAAACTAATAGGTATTCAGCTATTTGTTTTACTGGATTCCCGCCTGCGCGGGAATGACGGCATTGTTATGGCTAGGCTATTTTTTCTGCGCCTAGGTGTAATATTATATTTTTCGCTTCTAGCTTCCTGGGAGGACATCATGCTGAATTTTTTACTTCTCATCGCCATCATCATCGCCGCCATTTTGATTTACGCCTCAACGCGTCCGGGCAGTTTCCGCGTTGAACGCTCCATCATCATCAACGCGTCACCTGAAAAAGTATTTTCCATTATCAATAATTTTCACGAGTGGGAGGCCTGGTCGCCTTGGGAAAAAGCCAGCCCGAACGTGAAACGTAGTTACGATGGCCCTAAGAGCGGCGTCGGTTCCAAGTATGCGTGGGAAGGCAACAAACAATTAGGCTCGGGCGAAATGGAATTGGTGGAATCGGTTCCATATTCACACGTCGGTATCAAAATACATTTCATCAAGCCATTTGAAGCGAAAAATAAAGTGGATTTTGATTTGGTCGCACAAGGCAGCGGCACCATAGTCACCCACGCCATGCACGGGCCGAGCCCGTTTATTTCCAAGCTGATGAGTTTGGTTTTTAATATGGAAAAAATGGTGGGGCCGAAATTTGAAGAGGGGTTGGCGAGTATTAAGGCGATAGCGGAGAAATAATTTGATGTGATTATTGATTGCACTGCACTTTGACCCATCCCCACCCTAACCCTCCCCTTGAAGGGGAGGGGACGTTGTTGTGACACGATTGCTTATAAAACTTCATTTTTATTTAGGACAGGAATCAACCAAACGCTGTTTATTTTTTCAAGTGTCCTTTCGATCCACCTTGAAACCCCCTCCCTTTCAAGGGGAGGGTTAGGGTGGGGATGGGTTTAGCTTCGCCGGGTCACAACGAAATTGCCTGATGGTTCCATCCTACATTTTTCGGCAATAAAAAAGACAGCCTCGGCTGTCTTTTTTGCTTTGCCTCAAATGAAACATTATTTTTTCTTGCGCAGATTTTTAATCGCAGCAAGTTGTGCCACGGCTTGCGCGAGTTCGGCTTGGGCTTGGGCGATTTCCATTTTGCCGCTGCGGTTTTTGATTGCCTCTTCGGCTTTTTGTTTGGCGTCATTGGCTTTGGCTTCGTCGAGGTCCGCGCCGCGCACGGCGGTGTCTGCCAGGATAGTCAAAATTTTCGGTTGCACTTCTAACATGCCGCCGGAGACGTAAACCCATTCTTCTTCCGCTTGGCCTTGCACTTTGATGCGCACGGTGCCGGGTTTGATGCGGGTGAGTAGCGGGGCGTGATGCGGCAAGATGCCGAGTTCGCCTGCTTCGCCGGGGACGACGACAAATTCAGCGATACCGGAAAATATCGATGCTTCTGCGCTTACGATGTCCACATGCATAGTCATTGCCATTTGTGCCTCAATAATCTTCTTGTGTTGCTGTCCGCTGCGCGGAGTTTATATTTCGCTGGATTCCCGCCTGCGCGGGAATGACGGCTTGTTTCGTTTTGCTGAATTCCCGCCTGCGCGGGAATGTCGGCAGTTTTGCATTTTTCTCTGTGTCTCGGCGCCTCTGTGGTGAGGTTTACAGTGTCTTGGCTTTTTCGACAGCTTCGTCGATGCCGCCGACCATATAAAACGCTTGTTCCGGCAGGTGATCGTAATCGCCGTTCACAATACCTTTGAAACCTTTGATGGTTTCTTTCAGTGTGACGTATTTACCTGGTGAGCCGGTGAATACTTCGGCGACGCTGAATGGCTGCGACAGGAAGCGCTGAATTTTACGCGCGCGATAGACGACCAATTTATCTTCGGGGGACAATTCGTCCATACCCAAAATAGCAATAATGTCGCGCAATTCTTTGTAACGCTGCAAGGTGTTTTGCACGCCGCGCGCTGTGTTGTAATGTTCTTCGCCCACCACCAATGGATCAAGCTGGCGTGATGTGGAGTCGAGTGGATCCACCGCCGGGTAAAGACCCAGCGAGGCGATGTCACGCGACAACACGACGGTTGAATCCAAGTGACCGAAGGTGGTGGCGGGTGAGGGGTCGGTCAAATCGTCCGCTGGAACGTACACAGCTTGAATCGACGTAATCGAACCGGTTTTCGTTGATGTGATGCGTTCTTGCAGACGGCCCATTTCTTCGGCCAGCGTTGGTTGGTAACCCACGGCGGAAGGCATACGGCCTAATAGCGCGGATACTTCGGTACCGGCCAAAGTGAAACGATAAATGTTATCGACGAAGAACAATACGTCGCGGCCTTCGTCACGGAAATATTCGGCCATGGTCAAGCCGGTCAACGCTACGCGCAAACGGTTACCCGGTGGCTCGTTCATCTGTCCGTACACCAGCGCGACTTTATCCAACACGCCGGAATCTTTCATCTCGTGGTAGAAGTCGTTACCTTCGCGGGTACGCTCACCTACACCGGCGAACACGGACAAGCCGCTGTGTTCTTTGGCGATGTTGTTAATCAGTTCCATCATGTTCACGGTTTTGCCTACACCGGCGCCGCCGAACAAACCGACTTTACCGCCTTTAGCAAACGGGCAAATCAAATCGATCACCTTGATGCCGGTTTCTAACAACTCTGTTGAGGCTGACAGTTCGTCGAATGCTGGCGCTTTGCGGTGGATCGAGGCGGTTTTTTCTGCGCCGATAGGACCGGCTTCATCAATCGGGCGACCCAACACGTCCATGATGCGGCCCAACGTTTTCGGGCCGACCGGAACAGAAATTTGTTTGCCGGTATTGCTCACCATCATGCCGCGACGCAGACCGTCGGAGGAGCCGAGCGCAATGGTGCGCACGATGCCGTCACCCAATTGCTGCTGTACTTCGAGGGTCAGTTCGCTGCCGTCCATGGTCAGCGCGTCATACACGCGGGGCATGGCGTCGCGTGGAAATTCCACGTCGATCACCGCGCCGATACACTGGACTATCTTGCCTTGACTGGTCGCCGTTGCGTTCATAATTTTTTTCCTGAATGCTAATTAAATAATTGTTTAGACCGCTGCCGCACCGGCAACGATTTCTGAAAGTTCTTTGGTAATGGCTGCCTGACGTGATTTGTTGTAAACCAGTTTCAGTTCATCGATCACGCTACCGGCGTTGTCCGACGCGGCCTTCATCGCCACCATACGCGCCGATTGTTCCGACGCAATGTTTTCCGCCACGGCTTGATACACCAGCGCTTCGACGTAACGTAGCATCAGTTCATCGACCACGGTTTTCGGATCCGGCTCGTACAAATAATCCCACGAACCTTTGCGGCCTTCGTCTTTAAGATGCGCATCGGTGAGCGGTAACAATTGCTCGATGGTCGGCTCTTGCTTCATCGTATTGATGAAACGCGTCGAGGCGATATACAGCGCGTCGATTTTGCCGTCGGTGTAAGCATCGAGCATGATTTTCACCGGCCCGATCATGGCGTCGAGGTGCGGCGTATCGCCGAGCCCCGTTACATGCGATACCAGCTCCGCGTTCAAGCGCTGCATGAAACTGAAACCTTTATTACCGATAGCAGTAATGCACACGCCGACCTTATCGGTTTCGTATTGCTTCATCCTGTTCAGCGTGGCGCGCAGCACGTTGGTGTTCAAGCCGCCACACAAACCTTTGTCGGACGTGATGACGATGATGCCGACTTTTTTAATCGTATCGCGCTTGATCAGGAAGGGGTGTTTATATTCCGGCAAGGCGCGGCTCATGTGCGCGACGACGTTACGGATTTTTTCGCCGTAAGGACGCGCTGCGCGCATGCGTTCCTGCGCTTTGCGCATTTTGGATGCGGCGACCATTTCCATCGCCTTGGTGATCTTGCGCGTGTTTTGCACGCTCTTGATCTTCACCCGTATTTCTTTTGATCCTGCCATTTAACGCCTCAAGCAACTAAAGAAATTATTCAATAAAATCAATAGGTTCCGGTTTTTTTGAAATCAACAAACGCGGCGGCCAATTCTTTTTCACTGTCAGCATCGAGTGCTTTGGTGGTTTCGATTTTGGTCATCAATGCAGCTTTGCTGTTTTTCATAAACGACTTGAACGCTGACTCAAACGCGAGCGCTTTGCCGACCGGCACGTCGTCGTAATAACCTTTGTTCACGCCGAATAAGGTCAGCGCCATTTCGGCGATTTTCATCGTCGCGAATTGCGGCTGTTTCATCAGCTCGGTCACCATGCGGCCACGCTCCAATTGCTTGCGAGTAATTTCGTCCAGATCCGAAGCGAACTGCGCGAACGCCGCCAATTCACGATACTGCGCCAAAGAAAGTTTTACACCACCACCCAAGTTTTTAATGACTTTGGTTTGCGCTGCGCCACCGACGCGCGACACGGAAATACCCGGGTTAATGGCAGGGCGAATACCGGCGTTGAACAAGTCGGTTTCCAAAAAGATCTGGCCGTCGGTAATCGAAATCACGTTGGTCGGTACGAATGCGGTCACGTCGCCGGCTTGGGTTTCAATAATGGGCAAGGCGGTCAAGGAACCGGTTTTGCCTTTGACTGCGCCTTTAGTAAATTTTTCAACATATTCAGCGTTGACGCGTGAAGCGCGCTCGAGCAAACGGCTGTGCAAATAAAACACGTCACCGGGATAGGCTTCGCGGCCCGGTGGACGGCGCAACAGCAAGGAAATTTGGCGATACGCCACAGCTTGCTTGGACAAATCGTCATACACAATCAGCGCATCTTGACCGCGATCGCGGAAGTATTCGCCCATGGTGCAACCCGAATAGGGTGCGAGGTATTGCATCGCTGCCGATTCAGATGCGGTCGCTGCGACGATAATGGTGTAACCCATCGCGCCGTGCTCTTCTAATTTACGCACGACGTTAGCAATCGACGAAGCTTTTTGGCCGATGGCAACATAGACGCACGTCACGTTCTCACCTTTTTGGTTGATAATGGCATCCACAGCAACGGCGGTTTTACCAGTCTGACGATCGCCAATAATCAATTCGCGTTGACCGCGACCAATCGGCACCATTGCGTCAATCGACTTCAAGCCGGTTTGCATTGGTTGATCCACTGACTTACGCTCAATCACGCCCGGCGCGATTTTTTCGATCGGCTCGGAAAGCTTTGCGTTGATCGGGCCTTTGCCGTCGATAGGCTGACCCAGTGAATTTACTACGCGACCAATCAGCTCAGGGCCGACTGGTACTTGCAGAATGCGACCCGTACATTTGACGATGTCGCCTTCGGTAATATGTTCGTATTCACCCAGAATAACCGCGCCGACCGAGTCGCGCTCAAGATTCAGCGCCAGGCCGAAAGTGTTCTTGGGGAATTCCAGCATCTCGCCTTGCATCACGTCGGACAAACCGTGCACACG
>JAYVGF010000015.1:0-12444 GCA_043772415.1 Betaproteobacteria bacterium | reverse complement strand
AGTAAGAATCGAACTCACGACCTTCTGATTACAAATCAGCTGCTCTACCAACTGAGCTATGCCGGCACTTTTTGAAGCGGAAACGGATTATAAGCGATGGCGTGGTGCGGGCAAAGGAAACTCCGCACATTCCTGCGCTTATTTCACTATTTTGAGATGGCTTTTGCCGCCTGCGGGTTTCGATGCGGATGGTTCAGCGTTGGTTGGCGCAGAATTGTCAGGCTTGGCTTCGCTTTTGTCGTATGGCTGCAAGGCGAAGGATTTATCCGATAGCGCGGGTTGGGCTGTTTGTTTTTGCGCTGCAGGCGCAGTGGCAGGCTCGGGTGGGAACATCATGCCTTCGGCGTTTTCGCGTGCGAAGATGCCGGAGACGTTACCAATCGGTACGCTGATTTCGCGCGACACGCCGTTGAAGCGTGCGCTGAATTGCACCATGTCATTGTCGATGGTGAGATTGCGCGTCGCGCCGGTGCTGATGTTGAGCACGATCTCGTTATTTTTTACGTACTCCATCGGCACGCGCGTAGTGGCATCGACGCGCACGCTGAGAAACGGCGTGAAGCCGCAATCACAGCACCATTCGTAAATGGCACGGAGAAGATACGGCTTGGTGGAAATTTCGCTCACGGACGATTAAACCACGCGTCGCATTAGCGGCGCATGGCCTTTTCGGCAGGGGTCATGGAATCAATAAACGCTTGGCGCGAGAATAAACGTTCGGCGTATTTGAGCAAAGGCGCAGCTTGTTTGGTCAACGTGACATTGTAATGCTCAAGACGCCACAACAGCGGTGCAATGGCGACGTCCAGCATGGAGAATTCGTCGCCCAGAATAAATTTCTGCCGCGCGAATATCGGCGCGATCTGTACCAGGTTGTCGCGGATCATGATGCGCGATTTTTCCATGGCTTTTTGCGAGCTGCCTTCGAGGATTTGCACATGGCTGAACAATTCCAACTCAAAACGGAACAGGAATAATCGCGCGCGCGCGCGCATCACGGGGTCGGCCGGCATCAATTGCGGGTGCGGAAAACGTTCGTCGATGTATTCGTTGATGATGTTCGATTCGTACAATACCAATTCGCGCTCGACCAACACCGGCACGCGGTTGTACGGGTTCATCACGGCCAAATCTTCCGGCTTGTTGAACAAATCTACGTCGATGATTTGGAAATCCATCCCTTTTTCGTATAGCACCAGACGGCAACGCTGGCTAAATGGGCAAGTCGTGCCGGAATATAAGGTCATCATGGATTAAATCTCCCCAATTGCTTTCAGTGTCAAACGCCGGAAAAAGTCCGGCGTGGAATGCTTATTTCACGTCTTTCCAAATTTCTTTTTTCAGGCCGAGGACGATGAAGAACAATAGCGTCAGAAAAAACAAGACGCCAATCCCCATACGAAAGCGGGTTTCTTTAATTGGCTCGGCTACATAAGCTAGAAAATTCACCGTATCACGTACGTAGTTATCGTATTCAGCGGGCGACAGACTACCCGCCTTGGCCAGCTTCAAACTTTTTACCACATGCGCTTCGCCGCCGTGTCCCGCAGGGCCTTTGTGCTCCTCTAATACTTGCTCACCTTGCAAGTCATACATCACATGCGGCATGCCTACATTGGGGAACGTGAGGTTGTTCCAGCCCGACGGCCGCGTGTCGTCACGGTAAAAACTGCGCAAGTAGGTGTACAGCCAGTCATTGCTACGCGAGCGCGCAATCACGGAAAGATCAGGCGGGGCAGCCCCGAACCATTCCTTGGCGCTTTTCGAATCCATAGACGTTTTCATGGTGTCGCCGATTTTGTCGGTGGCGAACATTAGGTTGTCTTTGATTTGCTGTTCACTCAAACCGATATCGCGCAGTTTGTTGTAGCGGAAATACGCAGCGCCGTGGCAACTCAGGCAATGGTTCACAAAATTCCGCGCGCCACGTTGCAACGAGGTTTGCATATCCGGTGCTGCGGGTAAACGATCCAGCGCGATTTTTTCCGAAGCCGCTGCCCACAAGGGCAATGCGAGGAATAACAGGACAAACTTCTTCATTACGTCAGCCTTTCTGGAACAGGTTTGGTTTTATCTTTTGCGCTGTACCAAGGCATCAGAATAAAGAATGCAAAATAGATCACGGTGAATATACGCGCCACGACAGTAGCGGTATCGAGGCCACCAATAATCGGCAAGCCCTTAGGTAACTGACCCCACACGCTGGTTGGGAAAGTGCCGCAGATGGCCAGAATGACAAAGCTCACGGCAAAGGCAAACAACCAATTTTTGAATAAATCACCGCGGTAACGTATTGATTTTACTGCGCCTTTATCGAGCCATGGCAACAGGAAAAATATCAGCGTCGCTGCGCCCATTACAATCACGCCGGGGAATTGCGAACCGAAAATCGGCGGCACGGCGCGCAACATGGCGTAGAACGGAGTGAAATACCACACCGGTGCGATGTGTTCCGGCGTCTGCAACGGATTGGCCGGTACGAAGTTATTGTCTTCGAGGAAGTAGCCGCCCATAGTCGGGAAGAAGAAAATAATCACGCTGAACACGCCCAGAAACACCACCACGCCCAATATATCTTTCACCGTGTAATACGGATGCGAAGGAATGCCGTCGAGTGGAATGCCGGTTTTCGGATCTTTGTAATTTTTAATTTCAATACCGTCAGGGTTGTTGGAGCCAACCTCATGCAAGGCAATAAGATGCGCAGCCACCAAGCCCGCCAACACAAACGGCAAGGCAATGACATGGAATGCGAAAAAACGATTCAGTGTTGCATCCGACACGACATAATCGCCGCGTATCCACTCGGACAAATCCGGGCCGATGAATGGCACGGCGGAGAATAGATTCACGATCACTTGCGCGCCCCAGAACGACATTTGGCCCCACGGTAATAGATAACCGAAGAATGCCTCGGCCATCAACGCAAGGTAAATCATCATGCCGAAAATCCAGATCAATTCGCGCGGTTTGCGATAAGAGCCGTACATCAGGCCGCGGAACATATGCAAATACACGACGACGAAGAACATCGAAGCGCCGGTCGAGTGCATATAACGGATCAACCAGCCGAAACTGACGTCGCGCATGATGTATTCGACCGAAGCAAAGGCTTCTTTCGCGTCCGGTTTGTAATTCATGGTGAGGAAAATACCGGTGACAATTTGCAGCACCAGAATAAACATCGCCAGCGAACCGAAGATGTACCAGAAGTTAAAATTTTTCGGCGCGATGTATTTGCCCCATTGTTCATTCCACATCTTGGTGGCGGGAAAACGCGCATCAACCCAATTCATTACATTACTGATGGCAGACATTGATCATGCTCCTTTGCTATCGTCGCCAATTATCAGGCGCGAATCGCTGAGATATTGGTAAGGCGGCACCACCAGATTCGACGGCGCAGGCGAGCCTTTGAACACGCGCGCGGCTAAATCAAACTTGGAACCATGACAAGGGCAGTAAAAACCACCCGGCCAGTCAGCGCCGAGGTCGGCGGGACCGATATCCTTGCGGAAAATCGGCGAACAGCCCAAGTGAGTACAGACACCCTCAACCACCAGAAAATTCTTGTTTTTTTCGTTAGCGCGCAAAGCATTTTTTGCATATGCCGGTTGGGTCGAGCTGCTGGAAGCGGGGTCGGCCAATTTATCCGACGCTTTTTCCAACTGGGCGAGCATTTCCGGCGTACGGTTCACAACCCAGACTGGCTTGCCGCGCCACTCAAACGTGGCGATCTGGCCTGGCTCGATTTTGGAGATATCGACTTCTATCGGCGCGCCGGCGGCCTTGGCTCGCTCGCTCGGCAGCATGCTACCGACAAATGGCACCACCATGGCGCCGCCTGCTACAGCACCCAAAACACCGGAGGTGACTAATAAAAAGTTACGTTTACCCTTATCCACTTCATTTGCGCTCATGCTCGATTCCTATGGAAATGCTAGTCAGATTCAAAACCTAGCTATTTTATACGATTTGGATTGTAAACTTAAGCCCTAAAGACCAAAAACGCCATATTTCGGGTTGACACCGGGTAACCGAACGAACTACAGTAAACCCGCTTCAAAACAAGCTGTTAACTAATTTTTCAACCAAAGATGGAGGCAAATATGGGAATGATGTCGGAATTTAAAGATTTTATTGCTAAAGGCAATGTGATGGACTTGGCTGTCGGTGTGATTATCGGCGGTGCTTTCGGCAAAATCGTCGATTCATTGGTGAATGATTTGATTATGCCGGTTGTGGGCAAAATCATCGGTGGCGTCGATTTTTCCAACATATTTATTAAGCTGTCCGGCCCGGATAGCGTCACTTTGGAAGGCCTGAAAAAAGCTGGCGGTTCCGCATTTGCTTACGGCAATTTCATCAGCATTATGGTGAATTTCATCATTCTAGCTTTCATTATTTTCATGCTGGTTCGTGCGGTGAATAAAATGAAGAAGCCTCCAGCAGCAGTTCCTGCAGCTCCGCCAGAAGACGTAGTGTTATTGCGTGAAATCCGTGATGCGCTGAAGAAGTAAGTTTTCTTTATTTGTTTCGCTAAAACGGCCCGGTTTATTCGGGCCGTTTTTTTGTTTCTTTTTTGCTTCGCCAACGCTTTTAAGCAATAATTCTGGAATCGATTATTTAATCAGGCTCCCCGAAACACTCAATGCGCAAACTCTGGCTCTTGTTCGCCCAAATCGCCACCATCACTATGGCGGTTTTATTCGTTGTTAGCCTTATCCGTCCGGAGATATTAAGCGGGCGCAATCAAGCGGTTGTATCGGTTGAAAAACCTGTCGCGGCCTTACCCGGCGTCAGCAGCGTGCCTGTCGGCTCAGCCCAACTCACTTACCGCGAAGCCGCGCGCAAAGCCATTCCATCGGTAGTCAATATTTCCACCAGCAAAGAAGCCAAGGTCGCGCAAAAAAATCCTTTGCTCGACGATCCGGTACTGCGGCGCTTTTTCGGCGACCGCTTGGATGAAGACGAAGAATCGTTTTCCAGCCTGGGTTCGGGCGTTGTCGTGCGCAGCGACGGCTATATACTTACTAATGATCACGTCGTTGAAGGCGCAGACGAAATCAAAGTCGCTTTGTCGGACAAAAGAATTCTCAAAGCCAAAGTCGTCGGCCGCGATCCGGATACCGACCTCGCGGTGTTGAAAGTCGACGCAGCCAATTTGCCCGCGATAACATTCGGGCAATCGGAACAAGCCCGCATCGGCGATGTGGTGCTCGCTATCGGCGATCCTTTCGGCGTCGGTCAAACCGTCACCATGGGCATAGTCAGCGCACTCGGCCGCAGTCGCTTAGGCATCAATCAATTTGAAAATTTTATCCAGACCGACGCGGCGATTAACCCCGGCAACTCCGGCGGCGCGCTGGTAGATACCAACGGCAATTTGCTCGGCATTAACAGCGCAATTTATTCGCGCAGCGGCGGCTCGCAGGGCATCGGTTTTTCGATTCCCGTCAGCCTGGCGAAATACGTGATGGATCAAATTATCCAAAATGGCAGCGTGACGCGCGGCTGGATCGGCGTGGAAGTCGATGGCCAGGAATTAACCGCAGAAATTATCGATACGCTAAAACTTGGCAACAATACCAAGGGCGCATTGATACGCGGCATATTGCGTGATGGTCCTGCAGATAAAGCGCAAATTAAAGCCGGCGATTTGCTCACAGCAGTGAACGGCAAAACGATTAGCGACAGCACGGAATTGTTGAATCAGGTTTCAGAATTGCCACCCGGAAAGCCCGCCAGCCTAACTTTGATACGCGATCAAAAACAAATCAATCTGCAAGTCACCGTGGGCAAACGCCCACCGCCGAAAGTCACTGTCGAAACACGTAAGTAATTGATTTAATTGAATAATTCATTTATCGGTTTCAGTGACCGAAAGTGAATCCGACTTCACCGGTTTGGTCATCATGCTGGCGGCAACGATGCCGACTTCATACAAAAACCACAACGGTATCGCCAGCATAAATTGCGACACGACATCGGGCGGCGTGAAAATCGCACCGATGATAAACGCGCCGACGATAACGTAGCTGCGGATCTCGCGTAATTTTTGCACGCTGACGATACCCATTTTCACCAGGATCACCACCACCACCGGCACTTCAAACGTGACGCCGAACGCGAAGAACATGCCGAGCACGAAATCGAGATACTTATTGATGTCGGTCATCACCGCCACACCCTTGGGCGCGATTTTGACGATGAAATGAAACACCGTCGGCAAAACTAAAAAATACGCGAAAGCCATGCCGACGAAAAATAGGATGGTGCTGGTCACGACCAAAGGCACCGCGAGTTTTTTCTCATGCGCATAAAGCCCCGGCGCGACGAAGCCCCAGAATTGCCACAAGATATACGGCAAAGTAATCAAAAATGCCGTCATCATCGCCACTTTCATCGGCACGAAAAACGGCGTGGCGACGTCGGTCGCGATCATTTGTCCGCCTGCGGGCAATTGGCTAATCAGCGGCGCGGCGAGCAAATCGTATAAGTCATTGGCCCAAAAAAACAGACAAATAAAAACCAGACCGAAGGCAATCAAGCTGCGCATCAATCGTTCGCGCAACTCCACCAGATGGGAGATGAAAGTTTCTTCGGTGCTCATATTATTTAGTGCGGCTTGACCGGCGGCGTGTCGAGACCGAGGTCCAGTTGCGGTGTTGGCGACTCGGCAGCAGAAGGTTTAATCGGTGCTACGTCTTGCTGGATTTGTTTGGCGGCAGATTGTACTTCGGCTTCAATGGCACGCGATTGCTGGTTGATGTTTTGTTCGATATCGCGCGCGGCTTCTTGAAACTCGCTTTTCACTTTACTCAGTTCCGACATTTCGATTTCGCGCGAGATGTCGGATTTCACCGTGGCGACGTAACGCTGCAAGCGGCCGAACAACAACCCCGCCGTGCGCGCGACTTTAGGCAAACGCTCTGGCCCGATGACCACCAGCGCCACCACGGCGATGACCAGCATTTCGGAAAAACCGACGTCAAACATTTTGTTTCACCAAAGAAAAAGAAGACAAAAGCGTTCAGCTTTTGTTTTTTTCTTTGGCTTCGTTTTCGTAGGTTTGCGCTTTGCTGGCCGCGTCGATTTGATCGGCGGGCTTGTCGCTGCTTTTCATGCCCTCCTTAAAATCTTTTACCGCGCCGCCGAGATCGCCACCCATGTTGCGTAATTTCTTAGTGCCGAAAATCAACATCACGATCACTAATACAATCAACCAATGCCAAATGCTGAATGAGCCCATGATAAAAATTCCTTTATAATCAATTACTTATGTTTAACTATCATACCGGGCAATGTTTCGCCGCCGACGATATGGACATGTAGATGATACACATCCTGCCGCGCGGCCGCGCCGGTATTCACGATGGTGCGAAAGCCGTTGTCGCAGCCTTGTTCTTTTGCCAGGCGCGGCGCAAGGGTCATGATTTTTCCCATCACTGCTTGATGCTCATCAGTTAGTTCCGCCATCGACGCAACGTGTTGTTTCGGAATAATCATAAAATGCACAGCCGCCACCGGATGAATATCGTGAAACGCCAACACATCGTCGTCTTCATAGACTTTTTTGCTCGGGATTTTTCCCGCTACAATTTTGCAAAACAAACAATCGTCGCTCATATTTTTTCTCGCTTATTGACGCGCGGCTTTTTCTGCGATGCCCGATGTACCTTCGCGCCGCTCTAATTCTTTTAGCACATCGTCCGGCGTCAGGCCATGCCACGACAACATTACCAGAGTGTGAAACCACAAGTCCGCAGTTTCTTTCACGATATGGTCCTTGTCATTTCCTTTAGCGGCGATGATGGTTTCCGTCGCTTCTTCGCCGATTTTTTTCAGGATATGGTCGAGGCCTTTAGCGTTGAGCGAAGCGACATAGGATGAATTCGCATCGCCACTCTTACGCGACTCTATCGTCATGGCTAATTTGTTCAGAATATCGCCGCTCATTTTTTAACCACCTCGGTCGGCTCTTTTAACACCGGCTCGGTGACGAGCCATTCTTCGTTTTCCAATTTCTTGAAAAAACAGTGGTGTCTGCCGGTATGACACGCGATGCCGCCTACTTGTTCAACAATAATCAGCAAAACATCTTCATCGCAATCGAGGCGGATGGATTTTACTTTTTGCACATGGCCGGATTCTTCGCCTTTGCGCCAGAGTTTTTTGCGTCGGCGCGACCAATAGACGACTTCGCCGGTTTGCGCGGTTTGTTTCAACGCTTCGCGGTTCATCCAGGCGAACATCAACACTTTGCCGCTGCCCGCTTCCTGCGCGATCACCGGCACCAAGCCGTCCTGCGTCCAATTCACTTTACTTAACCACGCGTCGCTCATTCAATTCACCGTGAAGCATCAAGGCGCACTTCGATGCCTTTGCGTTGTAAAAATTGTTTGGCCATTTTAATCGTGTATTCGCCGTAGTGAAAAATGCTCGCGGCCAACACCGCATCCGCTCCGCCGTGCGTGATGCCCTCGGCGAGATGCTGCAAATTACCCACGCCGCCGCTGGCAATGACCGGCACGCTCACCGCCTGGCTCACCGCCAGCGTCAGCTCCAAATCAAAACCGATTTTGGTGCCGTCGCGGTCCATGCTGGTGAGCAGAATTTCGCCCGCGCCCATGTTCGCCATCTCCTGCGCCCATTCTATCGCATCCAGCCCCGTGGCATTTCTGCCGCCGTGGGTAAAAACCTGCCAGCGATCACCCACGCGCTTGGCGTCAATGGCGACGACGATGCACTGACTACCGTAATGATTCGCCGCGTCGGAAATCAATTGCGGATTGAGTATCGCCGCAGTGTTGATGCTAACTTTATCCGCGCCCGCGTTAAGCAAGCGGCGCACGTCTTTCACCTCACGCACGCCACCACCGACGGTGAGCGGAATAAACACTTCTTCCGCCACGCGCTCGATAATGTCGAGGATCAAACCGCGCTGATCGCTGCTCGCCGTAATGTCGAGAAACGTAATTTCATCCGCGCCTTCTTTGTCATAACGCCGCGCAATCTCCACCGGATCACCCGCATCACGCAAGCCGACAAAATTCACGCCTTTGACCACACGGCCAGCGTTCACATCAAGACAGGGGATAATTCTTTTGGCGAGCACGATGAAATCTCGATTAGGGGTGATACAAAAAAATTCAATTAAATCAAATGTTTATTTATTTTTTACTGCATGCAATTAATCAACAAGCAAAGCCATAATTAAGGTTGATTCAGGCACGCTAATTGTATCTTAATCGCCGCATATTACGAAAAATCGCCCCAGAAAATAATGCATTCGTATCCCGCTTATTTTCGTAGGATGGGTGCAACCCATCATGCGCGGGTTCCAGTTTGCTATGATGATCATTCAACGCAAAAGCCGATGGGTTGCACCCATCCTACGCAGGCCCTGAAGAGTTTTTATGGAAGCCAAGACAATCAGGCACCAGCCATGCCATTTTCAAAACACCTTGGCCGGGCGACCCGCGCGTAAATATTCAGAACGACAAAAATAAAGCCAAGGCATATCAGGTTCGACAGGTGCTTTTAGCCATTGATAAATTGACGGAGCAAAAACATGAGCTATGACCATTACACTTACCGCGTCACCTGGTCGTCGGAAGACGACGAGCATATTGGCCTATGCACGGAATTTCCTTCCTTGTCATGGTTAGCACCAAATCCGGAAGCAGCTTTGTCTGGGATTCGAAAAGTCGTTGCCGAAGCTGTGTCCGATATGCAAGCCGAAGGTGAGCCTATCCCTGAGCCGCTGGCAGAAAAAAACTACAGCGGCCAGTTCCGCGTGCGCATCCCACCCGAAGTACACCGTGCCTTGGCAATAGAAGCGGCGGAACAAGGCGTCAGCCTCAATCGACTGGCCAGCGCAAAACTTGCAGGGTAATTGAGTTCGCCCGAAAATATTTGGCGAATATGATGAGGAAAAAATCTGACCTCGGCGCTTGAATTTTGTAGGATGGGTGCAACCTATCACGCGCGGGCTCCCGTTACCATTGATGATCATTCAACGCACAAGCCGATGGGTTGCACCCATCCTACGCGGGCTGTACAAGGTAAGTTGTAAGAAACAAACACAGGTTGCGTATTTTAATTTTAATGATTTATTTTTTGTACGCCTTGTCAATAAAATAGATAACAACAAGAGGCATGAGCACTAAAAATATAGCGAAAATACTTGCTAAGGCAGGCGCGGAATCAATAGAACCGTACTTCGTAGTTAAATTTGATACATACCAGAGAAATGGGGTATAAAGTGCAAAACAGAGAAATAAACCTGCAAAGGATTTCATGGGGTGTCCTAAATTTTGGGTAAGCCTGCGTAGGATGGGTGCAACCCATCGGCTTTTGCGTTAAGGTGCCATCATAGCAAACTGGAACCCGTGCATGATGGGTTGCACCCATCCTACAAAATTTATGATGCACCCACCAATTCGTTGCGGATAAACGAAACCCACCGCTTTTAATCGTCAATTATTTTTGGTGCTATTATTCTCTGATGACCAACTATCGTCGCGCGAATATTACTGGTGCCACATCTTTTTTCACTGTTAATCTTGCCGAGCGCAAACGCACTTATCTCATCGACCATATTGATTTATTGAAACGCGTTCTACGCGAGGAAATGGCTCGGCATCCGTTCACTATAGATGCGATGGTGGTTTTGCCCGAACACTTACATGCCATTTGGACGCTACCGGAAAACGATGCGGATTTTTCCAATCGTTGGCGGCGGATCAAAGCGGCATTTTCAAAAGCGCTGCCGAACACGGAGCGGCGCTCGGCCAGCCGGGAATCAAAAGGAGAACGCGGGATTTGGCAGCGGCGATTTTGGGAACACCTGGTCCGCGACAAACTTGATTACGCACGGCATGTTGATTACATTCATTTCAATCCGGTGAAACATGGGCACGTATTAAATGTGAAGGATTGGCCGCATTCGAGTTTTCATCGTTAGGTGCGTAAAGGTAGGCTACCGGAAAATTGGGCGGGAGAGGATGACGAACAACAGGTTTTCGGCGAACGGTATTGATGGGTTGCACCCATCCTATCGCTCATATTTTGTAGATGGGTGGAACCCATCATGCGCGGGTTCTAGTACGTCCAGTCTTGCAAGTCCAAACCGCCCGGAACCAGGCTGAAGGTTCGATCCCGTGTGACCAAGATAGCACCGACCGACTTGGCATGTGCCGCGATCATCATGTCCATTGGCGCAAGCGTCACGCCTACTGATTCACACCGGGCGCGTAAATCGCCATAAACGTTGGCGACTTCCTGCGTCCATGGCAAAATTTCAACACGAATCAGGAATTCATGTACGCGAGTTGCCAGACCTGTCGGATGTCCGCGCTTGGCTACGCCGTATTGCAACTCGGCTTGGGTAATTACCGACACAGCGATTTCGTGTATCGGCACAGCAGCGAGGCGTTGGCGCACTTGCGGCATATCACCTTTGATGATGTGGCTTGCGATGTTGGTATCGAGCAGGTAGCGCGTCATTCCGCTGACCCGTGGAACGGATCACGGTTTTGCACGCCTTGGTTCCGATCGGCTTCGCTCATAAAATCGGCAGGGACTTCGGTCAGTTTATCCAGCGCGAAAAAATCTTCCCATGTGGTCGGCCGACGTGACAGCACTACATCGCCCGTGACTGGGTCGCGCCGTATAAATACTTCGTTGCCTTCGAAGCGATATTCCATTGGCAATCTAACCGCCTGGCTGCGGCCAGTGATAAATAGTTTAGCCGTGTCCGTCATGATGACCTCCGCAACAGATTATATTGATACATATCATAGTATGTATCGAATAATAGCGGTCGTCAAGGCCATAACAGGGAGGCGAAAAATGAAGAGGGAAAATAAAATATTTAATTAAATCAAATAGTTACACAAATAATGTTTTCTTCGGTGGCGGGGATAGTTTCTCGGCTAATTTTTGCGCTTCGGAAAAATTAATCGTGCCTTCGTAAATCGCGCGGCCCGTGATTGCGCCGCTGATGCCTTCTTCTTCCACTGCGCATAATTTGCGGATGTCATCGAGGTTGGTGATGCCGCCGCTGGCGATGACAGGGACTAATAATTCGCGCGCGAGTTTTACTGTGGCGTCGATGTTGACGCCGTTCATCATGCCGTCGCGGCCGATGTCGGTGTAGATGATGGCTTCGACACCGTAGTCTTGAAATTTTTTCGCTAAGTCGAGCACGTCATGGCCGGTGAGTTTGCTCCAGCCATCGACGGCGACTTTGCCGTCTTTCGCATCTAAGCCGACAATGACGTGGCCGGGGAATGCGTCGCAGGCGTCGTGCAAAAAGCCTGGATTCTTTACCGCTGCTGTGCCGATGATGACGTAGGTGATGCCGCTGTCGAGATATTTTTCGATGGTGTCGAGATCGCGGATGCCGCCGCCGAGTTGCACCGGTATGTCTGCGCCGAC
>JAYVGF010000014.1:0-1972 GCA_043772415.1 Betaproteobacteria bacterium | reverse complement strand
TTGTTGCCCGGCGAATTCCCCGCGCTTGTCTGGTCCTTCGCTTATTTCTTTTGTCTCTTGTGCGCCTATTACGTGTTGCGTCCGGTGCGCGAGGAAATGGGCGTGCAAGGCGGCGTGAGTAACCTGCCGTATCTTTTTACCGCCACGTTTGTTTCCATGATCGTCGTGGTGCCGCTGTTCGGCTGGGCGTCGGCGCGGTGGCCGCGCGCCAAGTTGTTGCCGATAGTTTATGGATTTTTCATTACGCATATCATCGGGTTTTATTTTTTGTTCAAGATCGGCGCCAGCCCGGCGCGCACGGCGCAGGCGTTCTTCGTCTGGTTGTCGGTATTCAACGTATTCGTCGTGTCGGTGTTCTGGAGCTTCATGTCGGATATTTTCCGCAACGACCAGGCCAAGCGTTTATACGGCGTCATCGCGGCGGGCGGCAGCCTTGGTGCGATTACCGGTCCGACGCTCACCGCTATATTGGTGGTGCACATCGGCATTGCCAATCTACTTCTCGTGTCTATTCTGTTTTTATGCTTTGCCGTTGGTTGTATTTTTGAGCTGAACCGCTGGGCAACACGCACAAAGCATCACAGCGCGGCGGAAAATCGCGGCGATGCGCTCGGCGGCGGTTTGCTTGCCGGCATACGGCTGGCGTTTACTTCGCGCTATTTGCTCGGCGTGTGCGGCTATATTATGTTGCTGTCCACGCTCGGCACATTTTTGTATCTGGAACAAATGCGCATTATTGCGGAAACGATTCCGTCGCCGGTAGAGCGCACGCAATTATTTGCCCGCGTCGATATGGGCGTGAATAGTCTGACTTTATTTGTACAATTTTTCATCACCGCACAACTGGTGTTACGTTTCGGCGTCACATTTTGTTTGATGCTCATGCCGCTGATGAGCGTGGCCGCATTCGGATTGGTGGCCGCAGTGCCGAGCTTGGGCGTCATTATCGTGCTCGGCATGCTACGCCGCGTGATGGAATACGCCATCACGCGTCCGTCACGCGAAGTATTGTTCACTGTGGTCAGCCGTGAGGAACGATACAAAGCAAAAAATGTCATTGATACTGTGGTCAATCGCGGCGGCGACGCGCTGTCGGCGTGGATGAATGCCGGCATCAAATCGCTGGGCGCGACCACGGCGCATATCGCGTTGGTGGCGATGCCGATTGCGGCATTGTGGGCGGTGTTGGCTTATTGGCTGGGCCGCAAACAGGAACAACTGGCGCAGGAAATAAAACGTAAAGAGGAGACATCATGAATCTTTATCGACGGAAGACTTTGCAGCGTTTATCCATCATTGGTGCGGGTCTTGCTGCTGCCAGCTTGCCGCTAAAAAATATTCACGCACAGGAAAAAACACTTATGCGCAAAATTCCGAAAACCGGCGAAGCCTTGCCCTCCGTGGGCCTCGGCTCGTGGCAAAGTTTTGATATCAGCAACGATGCAGGCGAGCTCGCCAAAGCCAAGGAAGTATTAAAAAGATTCGTCGATCTCGGCGGTCGCGTCATCGACAGCTCGCCCATGTACGGCGCATCCGAATCGGTGTTGGGCGAACTCGCCGCGCAATTGAACATCCACAAACAATTATTCGTCGCCACCAAAGTATGGACCTCGGGCCGCGACGCAGGCGTGAAACAGATGCAGGAGTCGATGAAAAAGCTCAAAGTGGAAAAACTGGATTTAATGCAGGTACATAATTTACTCGACACCGACACGCATCTCGCCACTTTGCGCGATTGGAAAAAAGACGGGCGCGTGCGCTATCTCGGCATTACGCATTACAACGAAGGCGGTCACGCCGCGCTGGAAAAAATCATCATGACCGGCGCGGTGGATTTCGTGCAAGTCAATTATTCCATTGCCGAACGGGAAGCCGAAGATCGTTTATTGCAGACCGCAGCGGATAACAACACGGCGGTGCTCATCAATCGCCCATTCGCCAAAGCGAGTTTATTCAGCAAAGTGCGCGGCAA
>JAYVGF010000013.1:0-12380 GCA_043772415.1 Betaproteobacteria bacterium | reverse complement strand
TTGACTCAGGGCGTAATAGTAAATACTACCGTGTCGGAATAAGCGCCGATGCTGGCGTTTTGATAGTCGGCCGCCAGTATGGTGCCGCCGAGACTGTAGGCGAAATTCGTGTTGTTCTGGATGGTGCCCACCAGCGCGAGGCCAGCTGTCCATGGTGTACCAAGATAATTTAACGAGTAAGGAATAAACACGCCGGGTATTGTCGCATGACGCATGCGTAGCGATCCAGCGAGGGAATTCAGGCCATTGTTACGGCCGATTTCGATTTTAGTTTTGCCGGCATTGCCGTTGCCAAAGGCATTGCCCGTTCCGTTGCTAGCAGGACCAAGGCTGATGCTACTCACTATAGGATTGCCGAGATTACCATTGCAGCGAACCACAAAGCCTGCGGTGGCTGTTGCGTTTACGCCAGCTGCAGGATCAAGGTTGCCGAAGTTCATGGCGGCATTGGTGGTTGTAAACGCGCACGCAGCGCGATCCAGCACTTGGGCACTGATATTCAAGGTGGAATTTGCTGCATACGAATTAGCGGCGAAAAATGTCATTGCCGCTATGGGCAGAAGGTGCAGCGGCAAAAATCTTTTTTCTATTGTTATCTGCATGTCGCTCAATATCAGGCTTGGGCTGTTTAGTAAGATGCAACTCAACAACGATTCTTCAGATTACTTCGCCAGCAAAGGCTGGCGAAGTAATGAAAAGACCCGCTAACACTATGCAAAGAATTAAGGGGTGATGGTCAGGGTAACGGTATCGCTGTAGTTACCAGCAGCAACCGCGGTGTAGTCAGCACCCAGTACGCCACCAGCCAAGCCCAAGGTCAGCGGTGTGCCAGGACCAGCAGGCGCAGTCGCAGATGGGGTAAGCGTCAAGGAGTAAGGGATGAAATCGGTAGCCGACGTTGCATGCTTCATGCGGCGACCGCCGGAATTGTTGGCGCCATTGTCAGCAGTAATTGCTGCAGTGGACACACCTTTGGTGCACCAGTAGGTGGTGTTGCCAGTAACATTCACTGCGGTGCCGACGCTAGGGTCCAACGCGCCGAAGGCGAGGGTGGACGTAGCGCTTACGAATTTACAGGTTCCGACGACGCTGGCTGAAACGGTAAGTGTGTTGCTACCGTTAGCCATGGCCGATGCGGACATAAAAAGGGCCGACAGGGCTACGCCCAGAGCGGCAACTTTTTTGCAGGCATTCTTTTTGTCCATAATGATAATCTCCATAAAGTGAATTAAATTGTTTGCGTTTGTCGCGCCTGGAAGTGATGCGTAATGCGCCACCCACTCAGACTCGCTACAGGATGCATTTAACCAGCGATTCGGTGTAATCGATATGAAACAGCGCACAGCAGAATGAAAAAAATAAAGGAAAAAAGAGCCGGACAGGGCCGTAATCGTCAGCTTTGATAGGGGAAAAAGTGCGCAAGCGCACAAAAAATCAACGCGGCGCTTCCGGTTTGGCATCGCGCGATAACAGCGCGTCGAGTGCGGCGGCAGGCGCGGCCTTGCCTTCGAGCACGCGGTTAACGGCTGAAGTTATCGGCATGTCGATGTGATATTTTTCGGCGAGGCGCACCGCTTCGCGCGCGGTCGATACCCCTTCGGCGACATGGCCGAGGTCATGCAAAATATTGTCCAGCGATTTACCTTTGGCCAGTTCGACGCCGACTTTACGGTTGCGCGATAAATCGCCGGTGCAAGTCAGCACCAGATCACCCAACCCAGTAAGACCCATGAAGGTTTCCGTTTGTCCGCCGAGTTTTGTGCCGAGACGCGAAATTTCCGCCAGCCCACGTGTGATCATCGCTGCGCGCGCGTTGTGGCCGAGCTGCATGCCGTCGCTGATACCGGCGGCGATGGCCATGACGTTTTTCAACGCGCCACCGAGTTCGACGCCGATCACATCGGTGCTGGAATAGACGCGCAGGCGCGAGCCGTGGAGTTGTTGGGATATTTTTTGTGCGAACGCTGCGTCGCTTGACGCCAGCGTCAGTGCAGCCGGTTTGCCTTGCGCCACTTCGAGCGCGAAGCTGGGGCCGGATAGCACGCCGCAAGTGATGTCGTCGAAAACTTCGGCCACGATTTCGTGCGGCAATTTGCTCGTGCCGGCTTCAAAACCTTTGCAAGCCCAAACAATAGGCACTGAGCAAATTAATTTTTTTAATTCATTCAGCGTCGCGCGCAAACCATTGGTCGGCACCACCGACAAAATCAATTCGCAATCTTTCACCGCTGTGGCGAGATCGGCTTCGAGTTGAATATTGGTTGGCAGTTTGCAGCCGGGCAGATAACGTTGATTTTCGTGCGCGGAGGCAATTTGCGCGAGGTGTGCGGCATCGCGACCCCACAAAGTTACGGCATGTTTCTGCGCCAGGTTAATCGCCAGCGCAGTGCCCCATGCGCCGGAGCCGAGGATGGTGATGTTCACCAGAAAATTTTCACAAAAAGATGGCTGCGCACTTCACGGTCCCCAGATTTGTTCGACTTTCACATAGCCCGTTTGTCCGTCGCGGTGTTTTACTTTGACGAAATTTTTCGCCGGGGCTTCGAGCGGTTCCAGCACGACATTGCGTTCGGCTAGTATCACCATGCCGCTGGTTGCATCGGGCGCGGCGTAAATTTCCGCTTGCGCGGCGGTGACGATGACGGTGCGTTTGTCGCTGAGATTTTTGCTCTCCACCCAGCCCATGTCGCCGGCAAAATCGCGTACTTTGACCCAGCCGCTTAATTTCACCATGACTTCAAACGGGTAATAGCGGCTGGCGACAAAAATTTTGGTGGCTTTGAGCGATTGCGCGTCGTAAATAATGGTGGGCGCGGCGGCAGACATATATTCCGCCGCAAAGACTTTTCCACCCAGTATCAATGCGAGAAAAATCCCTGCGACGCGAACCATACGTTTCATGCGACTTAGTGTTTCGCGCCTTGGGGCGTCTGAATTTGTTGCTGCGTCTGGGCTTGATACAGCGCTTCGAAATTCACAGGATTGAGCAGCACCGGCGGGAAGCCCGCGCGTGTCACTAAATCGGAAATGGTTTCGCGTGCGTAAGGGAAAATAATATTCGGGCAGGCGATGCCGAGGATCTGCGGCAGATCGGATTCCGGCACATTGCGAATCTGGAAAATGCCGGCCTGCGATACTTCGGTGAGGAATAAAGTTTTTTCGCCGAGCTTGGCTGTCACCGTCACGGTTAACACGGCTTCGTAATAGCCTTCGTTAATCAATGACGACGCGTTATGCAATTGCACGTCGATTTGCGGTGCTTCGCGTTCAAGAAAAATTTGCGGCGCGTGAGGAATTTCCAGCGACGCGTCTTTGGTGTAAAGCTTTTCGATGGAGAAAAGGGGTTGCTCGTGCTCTGCCATGATATTATCCTAAGTTGTTGATTATATTGAATTATTTTAATAGTGCTACGAGTTCGCCCGCGTGGTCCAAAGCGGCCAATTCGTCGTAACCGCCGACATGCCGCTCACCTATATAGATTTGCGGCACGGTACGACGTCCGGTTTTTTCCATCATGATATGACGCTCGGCCGGGTCGAGATCGATGCGGATTTTCTCGATGGCATGCACGCCACGCGACTTTAACAGTTGCTCGGCGCGTAGGCAGTAAGGGCACACCGCAGTGGAATACATTTTTACTTTAGCCATGATTAAGCTTTCGAACGCTCCAAAGGCAAACTAGCTTCTTCCCAAGCGCCGATACCCCCGCGCAGGACGTGGATTTTGTTGAACTGGTTTTTTTCCAGTATCTGCAGCGCTTTACCTGAGCGGTTGCCCGATTGGCAACTCAGAATCACCGGCCGGTCTTTGAATTTTGCCAGTTCGTTTACACGGCTTTCCAACACAGAAAGCGGAATATGACGCGAATTGGGAATATGCATGACCGCATAATCGCCATCCTCGCGCACATCCAGCACCAGTGCGTTTTCGCGGTTCATCAGTTGCGTTGCGTCCATAGTGCTGATTTCGCGTCCTGTGCCAAAGCCGCCGGTAATAATGGGCCACAGCAACATGCCACCGCTGACCGCAAAAATACCGACCATAAAAATATTGTCTATCAAAAACTGCTGAAGCACGGTGTTTCCTTCTCGCTACTCACTGGAATCGGCATTTTATCAGATAGTCGTTACTCACGGCATGCTACAAATCGCTTAGAATAACGGCTGTTCAACCATCAACTAAATAACCATGAAAAAAATCGTCTTTTTTCGCCACGGCGAAAGCGTATGGAACCAGGAAAATCGTTTCACCGGCTGGACCGACGTCGATCTCACCGCCAAAGGCGTGGAAGAAGCGCGCGCCGCCGGTCGCTTATTGAAACAAAACGGCTTTGCCTTCGATATCGCCTACACGTCGGTGTTGAAACGCGCGATTCGCACTTTGTGGTTGTCGCTGGAAGAAATGGACGCTATGTGGATTCCGGTGATTCCCGATTGGCGTTTGAATGAGCGTCATTACGGTGCCTTACAAGGGTTGAATAAATCGGAAACAGCGGCCAAGTTCGGCGACGAACAAGTGCTCGTTTGGCGGCGCAGTTACGACATCCCGCCTAATCCTTTAACGAAAGATGACGAGCGTTATCCGGGCAAGGATCGGCGCTATGCGCATCTAACGGAAAAACAATTGCCGTTGACCGAATGCCTTAAAGATACGGTGGATCGCGTGGTGCCGTATTGGGAAAATGTGATTGCGCCGCAAGTCAAAGCGGGTAAAAGTGTCGTCATTGCTGCGCACGGAAACTCGTTACGCGCGTTGATCAAATATCTCGACAACATAGGCGACAACGACATCGTGAGCCTCAATATTCCCACCGCGGCGCCGCTGGTGTACGAGCTCACCGACGATTTGAAACCGATACGCAACTATTATCTGGGCGACCCAGAGGCGATTGCAGCGGCGCAAAAAGCGGTCGCTAATCAGGGTAAAGCAAAGTAATGTAACTATTTGAATAATAAAGGAAAAATATGCCTCTCGTTACCTTGACGGTACGCAAACCTAAAACCTCCGCATTCAAATTTAGCGTACTAGCTGGTGTACACAGTGCGTTGGTAGGAGCGGGCGTGCCGGAGAAAGATGTATTTCAACGAGTGTTCGAACTCAGCGCGGAAGATTTTCGTTTTGATACGACTTATCCCGACCTCACCTCGCCGCGCACCGATGATTTTGTCATCATCGAAATATTATTGTCCGTCGGACGCAGCGTAAAAATTAAAAAGAAAATTCTGGCGGACATCACGGCCAACTTGTCGCGCGAACCCGGCCTGAATCCGGAAAACGTGATGGTGTGCTTCAAAGAAACGCAATGGGAAAACTGGTCGTTCGGGGGCGGGCGTCAAATACATGTTTGATCGGTTGCCGCATGCTTTTCTACTGTTTGCAGCGTGGCTGGCTTGCGCCATATTATTAACCTTGACCGCTGCCCCTGCCGAAGCCGCACGCAAAAAAACACCCCCTAACGCAGAACTCAAAGCCCTGCGCGAGCGCATTAACGAACTGCAAAAAGACATCGCCAAAAAAGAAAATTCCAAATCTGAAGTGGCGGATGACTTGAAGGAATCGGAAAAAGAAATTTCCGAAACCAATCGCACTTTGTCCGAATTGGCGCTGGAACAAAAAGAAGCCGCGGGCGAGCTGACCGCGCTACAAAGTAAAACCGGCACGCTGAAAAGTAACGTCACCAAGCACCAAGCCGACTTGGAAAAAGTCATCAAGAATCAATATCAGAGCGGTAGCGATGATGCGTTGAAATTATTATTGAACGGACAAGATCCGGCGCAAGTGTCGCGTCATATGTATTATTATTCGTATGTCAGCAAGGCCCGCGCCGAATCGATTCAAGGCCTGAAAAGCGATATTGCCCAGCTAAAACTAGCCGAAGACGAAACTCGCGCGACGGCAAAAGAATTGGCTGAATTGCGCGAAGAAGAAGCGCGACAAAAAAAGAAGTTGCTCACCGAGCGGCAAAAACGCAAAAACATGTTGGATAAAATTTCCGGCCAGATCAAAAACCAAAAACGCGAAGTCGGTAAATTAAAACAAGACGAAGCGCGCATTACGCAATTGGTTGAACGCCTGGCCAAAATGTTGGCGCAAAAAAAGAAAAAGCCCAAGCCCGCCGCCGCGCAAACCGCGCCGGACAACGCAAAACCCGGCGCGCCCGTTATACAAAACGACGAAGAGCCGGATGATAGTTTCCGTGGCACCACTTTCGCGTCGTTACGCGGAAAATTAAAGTTACCGGTGCGCGGGGAACTTGCCAACCGCTATGGCAGTCCACGTGAGGGTGGCGGATTAACCTGGAAAGGCTTGTTTATCCGTGCGACAGAAGGGGCAGGTGTCAAAGCGGTGGCAGAAGGGCGCGTGGTGTATGCCGATTGGTTGCGCGGTTTCGGCAATTTGATGATACTGGAGCATGGCAGCGGCTATATGAGCCTGTATGGGAATAACGAGTCGTTATTGAAACAAGTCGGTAGCAAGATCAAGCCGGGCGATACGATAGCCAGCGTGGGAAACAGCGGCGGCAACCCGGAATCAGGCTTATACTTTGAATTGAGGCACCAAGGCAAAACGCTGGATCCTTTGCCTTGGACCGGGCGATAATAGTAACTATCTGATTTAATTGAATATTTTGGAGTGGCTATGAACGGTAATAAATGGAAACCTGCAGGCTTAATCGGCCTCGGCTTAATCGTCGGCGTGGCGTTGAGCCTGAATTTTACCGCCAGCGCTGAAAAACCTTTTTCGAAGTTGCCGCTCCCTTATGAAGACATGCGCGTGTTCAGCGACGTGTTTAATCGCATCAAAACCGATTACGTCGAGCCGGTCGAAGATAAAAAATTACTCAAAGAAGCCATCAACGGCATGCTCGCCGGACTTGATCCGCATTCCGCTTACCTCGACAAAGACGCTTACAGGAATTTGAACGAAAGCATGGAAGGCCAATTCGAAGGACTCGGCATCCAAGTCGATATGGACGAAACCGGCTTCGTCAAAGTCGTCTCGCCGATAGACGGCACACCAGCGGCGCGCGCCGGCATCAAGCCCGGCGATTACATTATCAAGCTCGACGACACCGCGGTAAAAGGTTTGAAGCTCGACGAAGCGGTGAAGAAAATGCGCGGTCCGCGCGGAACCAGCATCACGCTGACCATCATGCGAAAATCGGAACCGAAGCCGCTGATCATCCAACTTACGCGTGAACCGATCCGCACGCAAAGCGTGATCTCGAAACAAATCGAGCCGGGTTTTGCGCATATTCGCGTGACGCAATTCCAGAAACCCACCGGCCCAGATTTAGCTGCAGCATTAGAAGAAGCCTACAAAAAGAATCCCGGCGGGCTGAAAGGTTTAGTGCTCGACTTGCGTAATGATCCGGGCGGTTTATTGCCGACTGCGATCGGCGTATCGGCTGCGTTTTTGCCGGAGAATGCCGTCGTCGTGACGTCCGATGGACAAGTGGACGATGCGAAAGCGAAATATTTAGCCAACCGCAAATATTATCAACCCGGTTTCTCCAGCGATTACTTGAGTAAAATCCCCGCTGCGGTGAAAACCGTGCCGATGGTAGTGCTGGTGAATAACGGTTCTGCCTCCGCGTCGGAAATCGTCGCCGGTGCGTTGCAAGATCACAAGCGCGCCATCGTCATCGGCACGCAAACTTTCGGCAAAGGCTCAGTGCAAACCATCGTGCCGCTGAACGACGAAACCGCGATCAAACTCACTACCGCGCGATACTTCACGCCGAACGGCCGCTCGATCCAAGCCAAAGGCATCACGCCCGACTACATCGTCGAGGAGGCGAATCCGCGCATCGGCGCCATACGCGAAGCGGATTTGGAGCGTCACTTAAGCAATCCTGCCGACGGGAAGGCCGATCCGATAGCCGAAGCCGCAGCAAAAGCTATCCGCATGGAAGCCGCCAAAGCCGAAGCTGCAAAAGCGGATACTGCTGTAAAAGCCAAGGAAGTGGTAGAAAAAAATCCGGACGGCACCGACAAAGAAAAGCCTGATCTGCAATTGGATCAAGCGATGAATTATTTGAAGGGCTTGCCAGTTGTCGCCACTAGCGTCACCAAGACCAGCACTTTGATTAAGTAAATAATCTAATATAATCAAATAGTTACATAAAAACGGCCATGATGATAAATCATGGCCGTTTTTATTTTCAGGCTGATAAAATAAGCCTATGAAAAAAATAATCTTGATTACCGGCGGCAGTCGCGGCATCGGCGCGGCGACGGCGCTTCTCGCGGCACAACGCGGTTACGCGGTGTGCATCAGTTATGTGTCGAATAAATCTGCAGCCGACTCCGTAGTAAATGAAATCATTGCGGCGGGCGGCAAAGCGCAAGCGCTGCATGCCGACGTGGCGAACGAAACCGCCGTGGTGCACATGTTTCAACGCATTGATCAAACTTTCGGCAAGCTCACCGCGCTGGTCAACAACGCCGGCATCATCGACCTGCACAGCCGCGTCGAAGACATGAGTGCCGCGCGCCTGAACAAAATTTTCGCCACCAATATCACCGGCTCCTTCATCTGCGCGCGTGAAGCGGTCAAGCGCATGTCCACTAAGCACGGCGGAGAAGGCGGCGCGATAGTGAATTTATCTTCGGCAGCATCGCGCATCGGCTCGCCCGGTGAATACGTTGATTACGCTGCTTCCAAAGGCGCAATTGACACGTTTACATTAGGGCTGTCGAAAGAAGTCGCGGCAGAAGGCATCCGCGTCAACGCCGTACGCCCCGGCGTGATCTACACCGACATCCACGCCAGCGGCGGCGAGCCGGGACGAGTTGATAGAGTAAAAAGCAGCGTGCCGATGCAGCGCGGCGGCACAGCGCGAGAAGTGGCGCAGGCGATCATGTGGTTGTTGTCGGACGAAGCGTCTTACTCGACTGGTGCGATTGTGGATGTGACGGGTGGTAGATAAAAATTTTGTGCGTAAAAAAAATGCCGAAGTATCAATAACAATATTTTTCAGCGCATTCCCTCCCCATCCAGGGGAGGGTTAGGGTGGGGATGGGTGTAAGTTGCTCGCAGCGAATCTGTTATTGCTGTAGTTGTATTGAGAGTGCCGGGGGTAGCCCGGCGGCTTTCACTTTTTTGCTTCGCCAAAAAAGTAACCAAAAAAGGCGAACCCGCCGCGCTGCTTTTTGTTTTTAGTCGTTTGTCGCTGATAATTTTGTTGCAACCGCTGTTATAGAACCGGCTGCGGCGAGAAAACTCGCTCTCACCTTCACATCAAATCTGATACACCGCGTAGCTCAAACAGGTTCTCGCAGACGGCTCCCGCAAGTCAGCGAAAATTCCAGCGGCGCAGAAGGGTAAGCGATTCTTTCTTCGAATAATTATTTAGTGTACAGCAGAAGTTTTTGTAGGGTGCGCCGTGCGCACGCGCGAGGCTAGCAATATAAATTACATAACTATTTGATTATAATAAAGTTTTTTATATTAAAAATAATTCCGTTTTCTACACAAACCCATCAAAAATTTCTGTCAAAATAAAAACATGAACGATAGCCAACTCCTCCGTTATTCACGCCATATTCTCCTCAACCAACTCGGCATCGAGGCGCAAGAAACTTTACTCGCGTCAAAAGCGCTGATCATAGGCGCTGGCGGGCTGGGTTCCCCATCGGCTTTGTATCTCGCGTCAGCGGGTGTCGGCACCATCACCATTTGCGATGGCGACACAGTTGATCTCACTAACCTGCAACGGCAAATCGCACACCGCAACGACTCCGTTGGCATGAACAAAGCGGTGTCGGCGAAAAGTACGATGCACACCATCAATCCCGACATCAACATCATCGCCATCCAACGCCGGCTAGAAGGCGACGATCTCGAACAGCAGATCAGCCAAGCCGATGTCGTGCTCGATTGCTCCGACAACTTCGCCACGCGCCACGCCATCAACCGCGCCTGCGTGAAATATCGCAAGCCCTTGGTGTCCGGCGCAGCCATCCGTTTCGACGGGCAAATTTCCGTCTTTGATTTGCGCGACGCGAGCAGCCCGTGCTACCACTGCCTGTTCCCCGAAAACGCCGCCAGCGAAGAAACGCGCTGCGCCGTGATGGGAGTCTTCGCCCCGCTAGTCGGCATCGTCGGCGCGACGCAAGCGGCGGAAGCCATCAAGGTGCTATGCAAAATCGGCGAGAGTTTGAATGGCAGATTGCTGTTGCTTGATTCGCTTAATATGGAATGGAATAGCATTCAATTGAGGAAGGATTTGGGGTGCGGGGTTTGCGGGAAAAGATGAAGATTTCAATTACATACATATATTCGTTACCCCGCGACATCTCACATCCTAAATCGAATGAAAAACGATCGTAAGCGACTACCAGTTAAATCAGACTATGCCGATGCATTGGGAATGGCAGCGTACAGCGCGTAGGATGGGTGCAACCCATCGTCTTTTTGTGTGAGTGCCCAAAGAATGGTTTTGATCAGGTTAAGCTTTTCTTTTTTCGCGAAAAATTTTATTGACAGCAATACATCCCGCTTGATGGGTTGCACCCATCCTACGAAAAAAATAAAGCGGATGGTCTATATTTGAAGCGCAGCGCGTAGGATGGGTGCAACCCATCGTCTTTTTGTGTGAGTGCCCAAAGAATGGTTTTGATCAGGTTCAGCTTTTCTTTTTTCGCGAAAAATTTTACTGCCAGCAATACATCCCGCTTGATGGGTTGCACCCATCCTCCGAAAAAAATAAAGCGGATGGTCTATATTTGAAGCGTAGTTTTCATTATCCAATTTTCAAAGGGGGTGTCAAATGAACAAAAAATTCATCATTTCAACCTTGATTCTGTTCGTCGTGTGGATGGTCGGCGGGATCGTGGTGCATGGCGTGTTGTTGCAGGCGGATTATGCCAAACTGCCGAGCTTGTATCGCACTGAAACCGATTCGCAGCAATATTTACCTTTCATGTTTCTCGCTCATTTACTTTTGGCCGGCGCGTTGGTGTGGATCTACACGCGCGGCATGGAAGCCAAGCCGTGGCTGAACCAGGGTTTGCGTTTTGGTTTTGTGGTTGCGTTGTTGACCATCGTGCCGACTTATATGATCTATTTCGCCGTGCAGCCGATGCCGGGGATGTTGGCGGTGAAACAGATTATTTTTGATGGTGTTTGGATGTTGTTGCTTGGTGTGGTGGTGGCTTTTTTGTATCGTGACCAGCGCGCTTGAGAATGCTGATATTGTCGCGCACGGAATGAATCCATCCCCACCCTAACCCTCCCCTTGAACCCTCGGCCAAATCTCCCGAGGACAAGGGGGAGGGGACAAAACCGCTGGGCTTATCAGCCCAGCCTACAGAATTTCAGGTTAGCTCCGCCAAATCCCATCTTGGCTTTACGCTAAAACTTCCATCTGTCTTCTGTCGTCCCTCAATCCCCATTTTCTGCAAGCGCAGCGCGCCCGCAAACGCGATCATCGCGCCGTTGTCGGTGCAGAATTCCAGCGGCGGGTAAAACACTTGGCAGCCGATTTGTTGCGCGCGTGATGTGAGCGATTCACGCAATTGATTGTTAGCGCCGACGCCGCCAGCGACGACTAATTGTTGGTGGCGGGTTTGTTTGAGCGCGCTGAGTGATTTGGAGGCCAGCACTTCGACGATGGCTTCTTGAAATGCCAAGCAAATGTCTGCGCGGGTTTGCGCGTCGATTTCTCCGCTGGCGTTTTTGTTTTGATTGACTAAGTTGAGCACGGCGGTTTTGAGTCCGCTGAAGCTGAAATTAAGATCGCCGCTGTGGAGCATCGGTCGCGGGAGTTTGAACTTTCCCGGCGTGCCTCGCAGGGCAAGTTTGGATAGCGCCGGTCCGCCGGGATAGCCCAAGTCGAGCAATTTGGCGGTTTTGTCGAAGGCTTCGCCGGCTGCATCATCTAATGTATCGCCGAGTAATTGATAGTCGCCGACGCCGCCGACGGCCATTAACTGCGAATGTCCGCCGGAAACCAGCAGGGCGATAAACGGAAAAGTCGGCGCGGGTGTCGCCAATAATGGCGACAACAAATGACCCTCCAGATGATGAATGCCGATGGCAGGGACGTTGAGAGCAAGCGCTAACCCGCTCGCGACGCCCGAACCCACGAGCAATGCACCCGATAATCCTGGGCCTTGCGTATAAGCTATTGCGTTGATTTCATTCAATTTTTTATTTGCCTGTGTCAGCACTTGGCGCGTCAGCGGCAGCACGCGACGGATGTGATCGCGCGACGCGAGCTCGGGCACCACGCCGCCGTATTCGGCGTGCAAGGCGACTTGGGAGTAGAGTGCGTGGGCGAGCAAACCCTCCTCGGTGTCGTATAGCGCGAGGCCGGTTTCGTCGCAGGAAGATTCGATGCCGAGAACCAACATGTATATAGTGTGTGTAAAACG
>JAYVGF010000012.1:0-10740 GCA_043772415.1 Betaproteobacteria bacterium | reverse complement strand
GCAGCAGTCTCTGGCGCCTTGGCTACTGCTGGTCTTGGTGCTGCTGGTACTTGTTAATATTTGCGTTACCCCCACGGAAACCTGCGTTTCCGTGGGAAGTACTTAAGGGGGCATATCTTGAAACCACTATACAATCAAACACTGTTAAACCGACTTAGCTTATTTTTGAACGACGAATCCGGTGCCAGTGCAGTCGAATACGCTATTTTAGTCGCCCTGATTGCAACAGTCATAGTCTCAGTAGTAATGGCTGTTGGCCCGCAAGTAAAAGAAGGATTTTGCAAATTTTCCCGCGCTTACGCCGTCGCAGGATTTGGTCCTGCAACAGGGTGTTGATTAAATTTCAAAAAAACTAAACAGACAATTTATTTACGCATATCAATCAAATTTTACCAACAAATTTCATGCCTGAAATTACGCCCAACTTTATTGCAAACTCAGTCATCGCACTGCTAGGCGTTTTATTGCTTTTAGCTACTAAATCCGATCTGAAAACCCGGCGCATACCCAATATCCTAGTGTTTATGGGTGCGGGTCTGGGCTTGCTGTTGAATTCCATATTGCCTGAAGGTTACGGTTTCATGAGCGCCCTGCCCGGCGCGCTGGGCTTTTGGAATGCGCTGGCCGGTCTCGGTATCGGCTTGGCGCTCTTGTTGCCACTCTATATGTTGCGCGCCATGGGTGCCGGCGACGTAAAACTTATGGCTATGGTGGGCGCTTTCATCGGCGCCAATGCCATTATCAATACGGTGTTGCTCACTTTTATTGCAGGCGGCCTGCTGGCTTTGCTGATTGCTTTGCAAAAAAACGTATTCCCTCAGATGATTGCCAACCTGCGCGAGATGGCCGTCGGTGCATACGTCAAAGTGCTGTTGCACGAAATGCCTACTATCGATAGCCCAAAGCAAACTGCCGCCAAGATGCCTTATGCCCTCGCCATCGCCGCAGGGACTATCGCTTATATGCTGTTAGCCCAGCGAGGCCATATGCCGTTAATTCATGTCATGTAAAGAGAAACCAAACAAGAATTTTTTACCAAACCATAACCGTAATTAACAATACAAATATAACAACCAGGGAAATACCATGTTAGCCCGGGGAATCATAGAAGCAGCGGAATCAGGGAGTCAGCAAATGGCTGCAAATTATTTGCCGGTGCCGCCGCGGTCGGTTGAAGAATCCGGGTTGCCGTTTTTGTTTTTGGTCGAGCTCCTTACCAAAGTTTTATTTTTGCGTGGCCAGCTTCAACTCACCGATCTTTGTCATCACGTCAAACTTCCCGTTTCAATTGTCGAAGGTGTGCTCGATTTCATGCGCGCGGAAAAACTCTGCGAAGTTGTACGTGGCGCGAGCGCCAGCAGCCAACCGGAATTCGCCCTGACCGAAACCGGCCGCCAGCGCGCAGCTGACTTCATGCGCAAAAGCCAATACACAGGCGTCGCGCCGGTAAGCCTCAAGGCCTACTCGGAACAAGTGCAACGCCAAACTATCGCCGATATGCGCATCACGCGGGACAACATGCAACGTGCGTTTGCCAATATCGTCATCGACGAAAGCATACTCAATCAGCTAGGCGCGGCTATGAACTCCCGCCGTGCGATTTTCTTATATGGTCAAGCTGGCTCAGGCAAAACCTTCATCGCCGAACAACTGGTGCGCCTGCTCAGCGGCACTATCGTCGTTCCCGCCGCCGTACTGGTGGATAACGAAATCATTCAGATCTTTGACCCTATCGTGCATCACTCACTGGCAGAAGTAACGCCACTGGCAAACCGGCTGGAACGGACTGTCACGCTCGATCCGCGCTGGCATATGTGTCGCCGCCCGGTAGTGATCACCGGTGGCGAGCTGACGCTGTCAATGCTCGATCTGGATTTTGACGACAGCGTACGCTTCTATCAGGCCCCGCCTCACATTAAGGCCAACAACGGCATTTTCATAGTCGATGACCTCGGCCGCCAACTGGTGTCGCCGCAGGAATTGATGAACCGCTGGATCGTGCCGATGGAACGCCATGTGGATTACCTCTCGTTACACACCGGCTACAAGTTCCCCGTGCCGTTCGATGTCACGGTTATTTTTTCCTCGAACAAAATGCCCAGCGAGTTAGCTGACCCAGCCTTCCTGCGTCGTTTGGGTTACAAGGTTCAAGTAGGCGCGTTGACCGAAGAGCAATATCGCAAAGTATTTATGCAAGTGTGCGACGAACTGGAAATTCCGTTTTCGCTGCCATCTTATGATCGCCTGCTAATTGAGTGCCATGAGAAACAGGGACGGCCAATGTTAGCGTGTTATCCGCGCGACATACTGTCGCAATTAAAAGAATACGCAATCTACGAAAAGAAAACAGCCGAGATGACCGACCACATGCTCGATTGGGCATGCAGTAATTATTTTGCCGAACACTGATGAATTTTAATAATACCGAAATCATATTGGGGGAACCATGAATAATTCCAGATCGATCATCATGTTGGGGCTTGCTGTACTAGCCGGGCTGTTCGCTGTCGTGCTGGCGTCGCAATGGATCAACCGTCAGGCGAACAATAGCGCGAATAAAATCGCGGTGGCTGCCATGGATATAAATCTGGGGCAAAAAATAACACCAGAAAACATTAAGTTCGTCGCTTGGCCTGCGGGCAGTGTTCCCAAGGGCCATTTTGTCGATGCCAAGGCATTGGAAAACCGCTTTAGCAAAACCAGCATCCAGAGTGGCGAACCGGTGCTTGAATCCAAACTCGCCCCTGCAGGTTCCAGCGGCGGCCTCTCGGCAGTAGTGGCCGACGGCAAACGTGCCATGACGGTACGCGTCAATGATGTAGTCGGTGTAGCGGGCTTTGCGCTACCCGGCACCTTTGTCGATATCATCGTAAACACTCAGGAAGAAAATAGCGTGACATCGGCACGCGGGAAAGACCAAAACATTTCCAAAATAGTGTTGGAACGCATTCTGGTATTAGCCGCCGCGCAAGAAGCGGGCCGTGACGAAACCAAACCAAAAGTCGTCAACGCCGTCACGCTGGAAGTCACGCCTGAGCAAGCGGAATTGCTCGATCTCGCGCGCAGCGTGGGCACGCTGTCGCTGGTATTGCGCAACCAGACTGAAATGCAATCCGCCCAAACCGAAGGCGCCACCAAAAAAAGTTTGCTCAACAAAGAAGAAGTTGCTGAGGCTCCTCCAAAACCCGAGCCGGTAAAAAGCCGCCCCGCCCCAGCCAGGAAGCCTGTGATTCAGCAGGTCGCATCTGCGCCTGCGGTGGAAGCGCCGGCAATGCGTCGCGAAGGTTGTGTAGAAGTGATACGCGGAATTACCAAAGTAACCGAATGTTTTTGATACGAAAATAAAATAAACCTACCCCCGGGGAAAAATCATGAACAACAACTTAAACCAAGACGACAAAACCATGAGCAACAAAAATATTCGGCCGTTTTCAGCCCAAAAGAATCGCCGTTTCATGGCGCTTAGCCTGGCTATCGTTTGCGCCTTGTTCACAAACGTCGGCACCACAGCCGAACCAGCCAAGAAAAAAATGGCAGTTGCCACGCCGACGGCTCCACAGCCTATCCAACAACAATCGTCTCCTTGCGACAAAGTGACGATGGGCACTTTAGTGAACGTACCCGTCGGCAAATCTACCGTCATCAAACTTGACACGCCGGTCAATCGCATACTAATGGGTAGCCCCGATCAATCCAAAGCGGCCAAACCGATAGAACTCGATAGCGATTCCGCATTGGAGGACAAGCGCAGGGCAAGTAAAAGCGACGATGGCAAAACCGGCGTCGCCGATATCGACGTTCTGTTACTCAGCCGTAAAGAAATTTATGTGCTGGGCAAAAGCGTCGGCACAACGAACATTATGCTGCGTGACGATACCGGCTCTTGCACACTATTCGACGTAGTAGTCGGGATTGATACCGTTGGACTGCAGGCCGCCATCAAACAATTGCTGCCCGGCGAGAATAATGTGGTGGTGAACTCCGCTGCCGATTCACTGGTGTTGACGGGCAACATGTCTGACGCCGTGGCCGTCGATAAAGCCATGGCGCTGGCCAATGCTTTTGTGCGCAAATCCGTCGGTGGTGGAGGTCAAGGCACGCGTAGTGACCGCATCGTGAATATGATGTCGATATCCGCGCCTCAACAAGTCATGCTGGAAGTGAAAGTGGCAGAAATTTCCAAAACGATGCTTGAGAAACTCGGCGTCAGCCTCTCTGCCCGCCGCGCGGATGGTAGTTGGACATCCAGCCTGATCTCCAATTTCCTCAGCGGAGGAACCGGCGTTATCGACCTATTCAAAAAATCGACGGGAGAATTCATTACCATCGACGCCGAGAAAAACGACGGCTTGGTAAAAATTCTCGCTGAACCGACTGTCATGGCGATTAGCGGGCAGGAAGGCAGCTTTCTCGCCGGCGGAAAAATTTTCATACCCGTAGGGTCCACCAGCAACAATGGGATAGTGACGATTACACTGGAAGAAAAAGAATTCGGCGTCGGCCTCAAGTTCACGCCCACCGTGCTGGACGGAGGACGTATTAATCTCAAAGTAGCGCCTGAAGTGTCTGACCTAAATCCTCAAGGTGTAGGTATCTCTGGCGGCGGTGTAGCCGGTCAGGCAATTCTGCCGCTGATTAATACGCGCCGCGCAACCACCACAGTGCAATTGTTTGACGGCCAGAGTTTCGCCATCGGCGGCCTGATCAAAAATAACGTCACGCGAAATATTAAAGCGTTGCCCGTGCTCGGCGAGCTGCCTATCATCGGTGCATTGTTCCGCAGCAGCGATTTTCAGACCGAAAAAACCGAACTGGTGTTTATCGTGACGCCTCGCCTGGTGAAACCTCTGCCTGCAAATTACGCGCTGCCTACCGACAATTATGTCGATCCGAGCCGCAGTGAATTTTTCCTCAAAGGACAAATGGAAGGCTCGGCGATTGCAGCTAAGCCTGCTACTTCTCTACCTGCTGCTGCACCAAAACCGGCTACTGGATTCGAAATAAAATAGCTAATCTAATCAAATAGTTAGGAGATTATCATGCATGAACAGACACTCTGTATATACACCGCTTTAAGCCTCGCACTCATTGCGAGTGGATGCACATCAACCACGCCACGCATAGACAGCCAGTTTGGCGATGCGGCGAGAATTGCCATCGCACAACAGACCATCAATCCAGACGCAGGTAAAAACCCAGCCGCCGACAAGGGCATGGATGGCAAAGCTGCGCTCGAAGTCATGGACCGCTACCAGAAATCATTCCGTACACCGCCACCGCAGTCCAGTGTATTCACCATAGGCGTGAGCGGTGGCGGCGGACAATAGCCTTAAAAATTAATTGCCGAAAAAACTTTCATCATGAACGCACAAACCAAACGACACCTCTCAACAAGACATCGCCAACGCGGCGTGGTCGGCGTGATATTCGGCATTGTCGCAGTGTTTGTGTTGTTCGGCATGATGGGTTGGGCGATAGAACTTTCGCAAACCTACGACCGCAAAACTGAATTGCAAAACGCTGCTGATGCTGCCGTACTCGCTGGCGCGAAACGCTTAAATGGAACGGCCGCCGGTATCAATGCAGCCGTTACTGACGCAACAGCCATGGCGGCTAACCACAATTTCAAATTCAATACTCCCGTCGCGCTTGCTGCATCAATGATCCGCTTCAGCAATTCAGCCGACACAGCGGATGCTCTCTGGCTCGACCAAGGCGCTGCAGCAGCGACCCCAGCCGGTTTGCTATTCATGAAAATTGATACCAGCGGCAACCCAGCCTACGGTGAAGTCAGCGCGCCATTCATGTCCACCCTCCTCCCCGGCGCGACCACCAACACATTCGGCCGAGCCGTGGCGGGACGAGCCACGGCCGGGCTGGCTCCCATAGCCATTTGCGCCATCAACCCGACTACTAAGTACGGCTCATTGCCGCATCCTGCAAATCCAGCAGCAGTACCACCAATATTGGCAGTGCCGAATGAATTGTTGGAATACGGTTTTCGTCGCGGCGTTGGTTACAACATCTTAGATCTCAACCCCGGAGGTTCCAACAAATATCTACTCGATGGTTTCGATGTTCCAGGCACAGGCGCTTGCATAGCGAGCAACAATAATACCGTTAATATGAGGCCGCTGATGTGTAGCGGCTCAGTGGCATTTACCGGCCCGCTGCCCAATGCAGTGTTCAACAATACGGGTATGTCGGCCTCTCTGGACCAGCAAATCAATTCCCGCTTTGACGACTTCTCCGGGGGGACAGCATGCAGCCCTGCAGCCGCGCCGCCTGACGCAAATATCCGGCAATACAACACCGTGGCCGGGGGAGCTTGTGCTGGAGCAGCAGGCAATGGTAAACCGTGCAGATGGATGACCCCTGCGCCAACCAATCAAACTGCAACGACATGTACAACTGCACCCAACAATTGCGGCGGAGCGACTCTCCGCACCAAAGCGGATATTGGTTTTCCCCCGCCTGTTGTCGCACCTGTAATCAACATTGCCGCCGCAGATTATGGTGTGCTTTGGGCATACACCCCAGCAGTGCAGTATGCTGCCGCACCACCTTTTACGCCTTATACGGCAACGGCCGCCAACTGGGCCTCACTTTATCGCGTGACCGCCGCTGCTGGCCCTCGTCCTGCGCCCATTATAGCTGCCACTGGATATCCCGCCGCCGGCACACCTTACTCACAAACCAGCGGGCAGTATTTTGTAGCCCCAAGCCGCACGGGGCTTCCCAACCGGCGTATCTTGAAAGTAGCGATCGTTAACTGTAATCCGGCCATACCTAGCGGATCATGCAATACGATGCCTGTGCTTGGTGTTGGCCAATTTTTTCAGACGGTTCAATCAGGTTTGCCCACTACCATGGCTGGCGAATTCGGCGGGTTGGTGTCGGGTGACGAATTGGGCGGTGAAGTGAAATTATTCCGATGAAAATGCATCTTTCCCTATCAACGAAACAACCTCGCCGCAAACACAGCGGCGCAGCGGCAGTGGAACTGGCCATCATGCTCCCTTTGATCATGATGATGCTGGCCGGCATCACTGAATTTTCACGCGCGTTCTGGTACTACAATGCGCTGGATAAAGCCACGCGCGATGCAGCGCGCTATCTCTCTGCAATACCTACCGTCGAAATGGCCACGGTGGCGACTAGAACTGCTCGCCTTGCGACAGCGAGAACCCTGGTGGTATCCGCTGTAACGGGGCCGGGCAGCGCACTGGTAAGTCCCGCAATCACCCCAGCCAATGTATCCATAGTCTGTCAACCCGTCGTCAGTTGTGTAACTCCAACTTCAATAACCGTAAGCGTTACCGGGTTTACTATCGGTTTAGGATCACTGATTCCTTTCGTTCTTGTAGAAGGAGGCAGCTTTGGCGAGATTCCGCTTACGCCTTCCACTACCATGCCCTTTATGAATTATTAGGATGGGACAAATGATCGCTTGGAGAAAAAAATTATTACACCCACAACGCGGAGCCACCACGGTGGAAACGGCGCTGATTTTTTCTTTTTTCCTGCTGTTGCTCTATGGCATTATCGAATTCGGCCGTGCATTTTTTGTCTGGAACACTGTGCAGGAAGTCACGCGCCATGCCGCGCGCGCTGCCACAGTAGCGAATATTTTCGATACGGCTGCCATGAACACTATCATGCGCAACGCCATTTTCCGCACCACTTCCGGGCCGTTAATCGCTATGCCGCAGATTACCGATGCTTCGATACGCATCCGCTACCTGAACGCATCCTTAACAGCAGCGTCACCCAGTTGCCAGGCAGAAAACATTCGTAATTGTATCTCCGACCCCAACGGCACAAACTGCATACGTTTTGTCGAAGCAAGCATTTGCGGCCCTGGCGGCAATAACGGAGCCTGCAGCAATATTGCTTATACCCCTTGGCTGCCTGTATTGGGCGGCGCTTTTGACGCCGCGACGCCTGTTATCAACATACCCAGATCTACAGTGGTCATGCCAGCGGAAACTTTGGGCTACACCCCAGCACTTGGCGATTGTTAAAAAAATCGAAGCCGAGTGGAATGAAAATTTATGACCAAGCCTACACTGACTCTCGTTGGCTCGAGCGATTTTTCTAAGGTAATCAACATGTCTGATTTGCGTATAGCCGTAGCATCAACAAATAAAAAGCAATTGGACGAGATGGTGCGCATGCTGCAGCCCTCTGGCGCAGTAGTGATGCCGATTGAAAGCAAGCTTGATGAGATCGGCACGTTTGTAAATCAGGCTGTGCCAGACATATTGATCGTCGATAGTTTATGTGAAGGCCGCCACGACGTGGAGCCGCTGGAGCGACTTGGCAGGCTTTACCCCGGCATGGCTTTTATAGTTTTGTGCAGCCAGCAGTCACCGGATTTTCTGATACAGGCGATGCGCGCGGGTGTGCGTGAAGTGTTGCCTTCTCCAGTGGACGCGATTGAACTGGCCGCAGCCATAGGCAGAGTGCAGGAGAAAATGCATCTGCAGACGCGGCACGAGGGCAAGGTGCTGGCTTTTATGTCTTGCAAAGGCGGCAGCGGCGCGACATTTCTGGCGACCAATCTCGGCTACGCCCTCGCCTCGCTGGAAAATAAAAAAATTATTCTGATTGATTTGAATTTACAGTTCGGCGACGCAGCCATGTTTGTCTCCGATCAGAAACCCATCACTTCTTTGGCCGACATCTCACGCGACATCAGGCGGCTCGATGCGTCTTTGCTCGCCAGCAGCCTGGTAAACATCACGCCGAATTACGGTGTGCTCGCCTCACCCGATGACCCGGCGCAGGGCATGGAAGTCAAACCGGAGCATATCGAAACTTTGATTAGCCTTGCGCGTAATCATTACGATTTTGTCATTCTGGACACCGGACACAATATCGACGCAGTGACGATTAAGGCCCTCGACCAGGCCGACATGATTTTCCCGGTATTGCAACTGACTTTGCCATTCATACGCGACGGCAAACGCCTGATCAGCATTTTCCGTTCCCTCGGTTACGGTAAAGAAAAAGTGAATCTGATTGTAAATCGTCATGAGAAAAAAACCGATTTGCGCGTGGAAGATCTGGAACAAGCCATGGGAATGAAAGTATTCCGCACTATTCCTAATCAATATGACGTCGCCGCCGCATCGGTGAACCAAGGCGTTCCGGTCGGGAAACTTGCAAAAAATAGTAATATAAACAAAGCGTTAATTGAAATAAGCCTATTCCTTGCACGAGAGCCGGCTAAGGGTTCTGAAAGTTGGCTCTCGCGCATGTTCAAGCGCGGTTGAAGTTGAAATATATAGACACCTAAATTAGGAGCATCGCCATGTCATTACGCTACCGTCTTGAATCCGCTGAGAGCACATTCCCTTCCAGAGCTGCTGTGGATGGAAAAACCAGCAGCACCGATAACCGTGCTTATCAGGATTTGAAAGCGCGCGTGCACCAGTCTTTGCTTGATCGCATCAATCTGGAAGCCATGGAAAACCTTACCAATCAGCGCCTGAAAGATGAATTGAAAACGCTGGTGGAGCGACTGCTGGAGGAAGAAGACGTTGTAGTAAACGACCTGGAACGCCGAAATCTGGTGCGCGATATTCAGAATGAAATGCTCGGCCTCGGTCCTTTGGAGCAATTGCTTGCCGATCCGACCATCTCGGATATTCTGGTGAACACGTACAGCAAAGTGTATGTGGAAAGGCACGGCAAACTGTACCCGACCGACATTGCTTTCAATGACGACGCACACTTGATGAAAATCATCGACAAGATTGTGTCGCGCGTGGGTCGCCGTATCGATGAATCCAGTCCGATGGTGGATGCGCGTTTGCCCGACGGCTCACGCGTCAACGTGATTATCCCGCCGCTGGCTATCGACGGCCCCATCATGTCGATACGCCGTTTCGCCGCTACGCCGCTCGGCATGAACGACATCCTGCAATACAAGAGTGTGACGCCTGAAATGGCTCAAGTGCTTGAAGCATTGGCAAAAGCAAAAATCAACATCCTGATCTCAGGCGGTACCGGCGGCGGCAAAACCACACTGCTGAATATTTTATCCGGCTACATTGAAGAGACCGAGCGCATCGTCACCATTGAAGATGCGGCGGAATTGCAATTGCAACAACCGCATGTGATACGCCTGGAAACCCGCCCGCCCAATATCGAAGGTAAAGGAGAGGTATCGCAACGCGCTTTAGTCCGTAACGCCTTGCGAATGCGCCCGGACCGCATCATCCTCGGTGAGGTGCGCGGCGCGGAAGCATTCGATATGTTGCAAGCCATGAACACCGGCCATGAAGGTTCGATGGCGACCGTGCATGCCAACACTGCGCGCGATGCTTTGCACCGGCTGGAAAACATGATCGGCATGGCCAGCGCCACCATGCCGATACGCGCCATGCGCAGCCAGATCGCGTCCGCCATTACCGTCGTGTTGCAAATCGCGCGGCTCACGGACGGCAAGCGCAAAGTAGTGAGCTTGCAGGAAATCACTGGCATGGAAGGCGACATGATTACCATGCAGGAAATTTTCACTTATAAACAAACTGGTGTGGGCGATAACGGCGCAGTCATCGGCCATTTCTGTGCCACTGGCGTGCGTCCGCGCTTTGCGGAAAAGTTGCGCGCCCACGGCATCACTATGCCGGATAGCTTGTTCGATCCGAGCAAACTGCACGAATAGGAATGGATATGGACACATTATTTCTTCTCTTTTCCGTCACAGTATTTATTGCCATCGTGCTGCTG
>JAYVGF010000011.1:0-3909 GCA_043772415.1 Betaproteobacteria bacterium | reverse complement strand
AACCCGGCCGAATCGGTGAAGCGGCTGAAGGGAGAGATTGTGGCGGCCCATGGCCTTCTGTTTGTCACCGCTGAATACAACCGCTCGATCCCTGGCGTGCTGAAAAACGCCATTGATCACGCCTCACGTCCTTATGGCAAAAGTGCTTGGGCGGGCAAGCCGGCAGGCGTATTGGGCGCTTCGGTTGGGGCAATCGGTACGTCGATGGCGCAACAACATTTGCGTAACATTCTCGCCTACCTCGACGTCCCCACGATGGGTCAACCAGAAGCTTTCATCCACGCAAAAGAAGGCTTGTTCGATGACGCAGGCAATATTGGTGAAGACAGTAAAAAATTTCTCCATGACTGGATGTTAAAATACACTGCGTGGGTAAAAAAATATGTCGATTGATTAAGAAAAAAAACATCGACCAGAGTTGCTCCTTGAGGTAGATGCCGAAAATAACCAAGCTGCATGCCCCCTTTTTACTTTGCCTATGTTGAGTTTCCAGTTGCTTTTCAATTTCCTTCCAGGGTTGACCAACCCATATTCAATCCCTTTCATTATTTAAGTGCTTCAATTTTCCGCATTCTCGCTTTGTCTCTGAAAATAACGATCAGGTCTCGCGCGGCCTTCAAGTCATGCTCGCTGTTAGCAAGCGCCATTTTTAATATAGTTACCTCAGCTAAAGCGGATTGTAGCCCTGCAAGCGCAATACTGGCATCTACTTTCTCATCGGTCATGAGTTTTTTTGTTTGCTGACTTTTCACAGAACGAATGGGCTTAGTGTTCTCTGGAATTGAAATATTTATAGTCATATATCCAGCATATTTATGCATCAAATTTAATTTGTCGGTGCTGTATATCCTAAAACCAAATCTGGCTATGATCTGTTCGATAGCGCACGTCCAAATGGCATTGAATTAATTTCAATAGACTGAATATCGCCTTTGCACGCTACCCACATTGAAATGAGCTTCCCTCGGTATTTCTTCTGCCATCAGACCGACGAAATATCGAGGGAAGTTCACCCTTCTTTAGGGAAGACTAAACGGGAGAATGGGGTTAGAAGTGGCACCACAAATCTGGACAGTGCTTAGGTGGACATTCCGGGCATCATGCGTGACTGTAATAACCTCGCGCAAAGGAGTTTTAACGGTCAAAAAAGAATCAAGCAGCGCAACGGGAACGGCGCAAACTGACGGCTAAATTCAAGGCACAGCCCGCGCTGCTCAAGCGACCGAAGTTCTATCTGTCGATTAAGACCTGTGCAGTTGCCGATCCTTGATTTGGACTAATAAAATATGGGCAAATATAATCAAGACGATGGCCCCATACAAAATATAAAAACCAGCAAATATTTTACCAAGCAAAACAGCGCCATTCAGAAACGTATTGACCCAGGCCAAATTCTGAAAATAGCCTTCTCCAATCAGGCCGATCAAGAGAACAACCATTAATAATTCAAATAATCCGACAATTCTAATTGCCCTGCACCAAAACAGTTCATTTCGGGGCAACGCCAATTTTTTTCGCACAGCGTACATAGCAATTTCTTCTTTCTAACTTACATAAAATGAAGGAATATCTCACTTACTTGCGACACTACGATCATTGCTGTTTGTTCTTCGTGACATCCTTCGTTTGGTCGGCAGTTACCTCCATCCGCTCCCCAACGCTAGCCATAGCTTTATCCAAATTCTTGACGACCTGTTCGGTAGCACCTTCTTGTTTCTGGCAATTGGATACCACGAGAATAGGAACAATCATAACCAAGGCTGCACAAATTATTTCGTTCAATTTTGCCATATGCATCTCCTTCGGATGGGCGGCTTGCTTAGTAAGCGCCGGAGCCACCCATCTTGACTGACTCGGAACGAGATAAAGACCTATTTGTGACTAATTATTTTTTAGGTTTGTCTTTATCAATTTCATGCCCAATGATGCCACCGACTGCAGCTCCACCTACAGTGCCAGCGGTGCTACCGCCGGTGATAACGGCACCGCCCACTGCGCCTACTCCAGCACCAATGGCAGTATTCTTATCCTGAGTCGACATGCCAGAACATGCGACGAGGCTCAGAAAAAATAATGGCGCTAATTTACTGAGTTTAATGCTTCGCATCGTATTCATTGAATTACCTCTATAAAGTTATAAACCTCCGAACGCTAAGCCTACGGAGAAAATCGAAAGCCGTCTGTTTGTTGACGTACATAGCCATCATTTAGTTAATAGGAGTGGCAAACTTAAGGACGGCAAGCGTAAAGCGTGAATCACAGAAATCGGCCGGCCCGATGCCAACATACTCCAATGGTTCGCGCCTGAATGCACCTACCTCATAGGGCTGCGCCGCTGCTACGCTCAACATTATTTCGTTCAACTTCAAACTAATACCAAGACTTGTTCTGTGCGCCATCGAACATACAAAGCAACGGCTTATCTGTAGCATTTCCTTGTGAATTCAATACTTCCTTGAGACAAAAAAACTTGTGACTTTTTTTCAATGAGCTCCATGACAGCACCCCACAATCCTCTGCAAAATGATCTCCTTGCGGCCTTGCCCCAAGCAGTTCTCAAGCGCTTGCGCGAACACTTGGAACTTGTCCCTATGCCCATTGGCGAAGTGCTCTACGAATCTGGCGCCCGCCTTCGCTACGTATATTTTCCCACCACCTCGATAGTATCGATCCTCTTTGTAATGGAAAACGGCTCCAGCGCCGAAATTGCCATCGTCGGTAACGAAGGAATACTCGGCGTTTCCATCTTCATGGGAGGCGAAACCACGACCAGCCGGGCCGTCGTGCAAAGTGCGGGGTTTGGTTTTCGGTTAAAGGCAAAGTTATTGATGGACGAATTCAATAAAGGCGGTCCCGTACTCCATCTATTATTGCGCTATACCCAAGCCCTAATTACCCAAATGTCGCAAACGGCTGCCTGCAATCGACACCACACCCTGGATCAGCAACTTTGCCGCTGGCTGTTATTGAGCTTGGACCGCTTGAACTCAAATGATTTGGTCATGACACAAGAATTAATCGCCAATATGTTAGGGGTGAAGCGTGAAGGGGTGACTGAGGCTGCGGGAAAGCTGCAAAAGGCCGGACTGATAAATTACAGCGGCGGACATATCACGGTAATTAATCGTCCAGGCCTGGAAGCCCAGGCATGTGAATGTTACGCGGTCGTAAAAAAAGAATTCGAACGACTTCTGCCTGATTTACAAGCCATTTAATAACATGAAGATGCCAAATAAAAACGTCCTGCTAATCACGCCGAACGATAGCGACGCGGCTCTCGTCCAGAGATTACTTGCCGAGACTAAAGATGACCAGTTAACCCTGCAACGGGTGCGCGAACTAAGCGAGGGCATCGAGCTGCTTAGCACCACCAGCATAGACGTTGTGTTACTAAGTCTGTCAAAAACCGATGACGACAGCATTGACGGATTCGACAAGCTATTTCTCGCAGCGCCGGATGTTCCGACTTTGATTTTTGGCGGCGCTGGTGATGAAAATATAGCTCAAAAGGCCTTGCAAATCGGCGCGGTTGACTATGTTTTAAGGGACTACGTTAATGGATTTACCCTGTCACAAGCACTACGCAATGCGATCAAACGCAGGTCTGTTGAGAACGCACTTTTCATGGAAAGAGATCGCGCTCAAGTTACTCTCAACTCCATTGGTGACGCCGTACTAAGCACCGATATCGACGGTAATATCACTTATCTCAATTTGGTGGCCGAGAAAATGACTGGCTGGTCCCGTGAGGAAGCGTCGGGCAGACCGCTGACCGATGTGTTCAAAATCATCAATGGCACCACACGCACAGTGGCTCAAAATCCCATGGAACTTGCCATCAAAGAAAACAAAGCGGTAGGGCTGGCCGCTGATTGTTTGCTTATTCGGCGCGACGGTACCGAGCGCGCT
>JAYVGF010000010.1:0-3890 GCA_043772415.1 Betaproteobacteria bacterium | reverse complement strand
AATTCCTGCTTTTGGCGGGTTAAAGTGTTAAAGATTTTCAGCATGGAGAGGGCTTAGGCAATAGGGGTAATGGATGGATTTTTGGTCATTCGGGTGCATTATCGCAAAAACCAAGCTTAAATGAACCTGAGCAGGTACACGGAAGCCTCTGAATATCTTGAAATAAATTTGAATTGGGTGTTTGAGAAAAATCAAAAACTTGGTAGAATGCCGACTGTTACGTCACTATCGCGAGTATATCACAATGAAGTTATTCCACTGGGGCGCCGCCCTCATCGCCGTTGCACTAGTCACCTCCAGCGCGACGATCTACGCCGCTAACGGCGACGAGCTGAAAGACGCCCAAGCCTTATACAAGCAAAACCAAAGCGGTCCTGCACTGGAAAAAGTGAATGCCTATCTCGCCAGCAAGCCAAAAGACGCCCAAGGCCGCTTCCTCAAAGGCCTCATCCTGACCGATCAAAAAAAGCCGAATGACGCCATCGCGGTTTTCACCACGTTGACGGAAGATTATCCGGAATTGCCCGAGCCGTATAACAACCTCGCGGTACTTTACGCATCGCAAGGCCAATACGATAAAGCCAAGACTGCACTTGAATTGGCCATACACACCCACCCAAGCTACGCCACCGCGCACGAAAACCTCGGCGATATTTATGCCCAGCTCGCCAGCCGCGCTTATGACAAAGCTTTACAACTCGACAAAACCAACTCGGCCGCGCAAAGCAAACTGTCTTTGATCAAAGATTTGTTTGGTGGTAGAACGACTAACGCAGTCGTGGCTACGGCACCCAAAACACAACCGCCTTTAGTCGTCGCGACCGCGCCGATTGTGACGGCGACAAGAGCACCTGAGCCTGTAAAAATAGCGGTCGCCACACCCGCTCCGACACCTGCGCCTACTCCTGCGCCGACACAGGCACCCACCGCTGCGCCGACTAAAGCCCCTACCCCAGCACCTGTGGTAGCTACTCCTGTGCCAACCCAAGTCGCCGTTGTTGCAACACCCAAACCTACTGCAGCACCGGTAGTGGTTGCGCCTTCGCCTGCGGTGCAACCGCCTAAGGCAGGAGACGGCGCAGAAGACGACGTAGTAAGCGCCGTCCTCGCGTGGTCCAAATCATGGTCGGATCAGGACGTGTCCAGATATTTAGGCCATTACGCCTCTGAGTTTGCCCCCGACGGCGGCCAATCCAAAGCCGAATGGGAAGCCGCACGGAAAGACCGTATCTCGCGCCCCAGCTTTATCAAAGTGACCGTGAGCGACACCAAAGTCACCATGAACGATGCCAATACTGCGACGGTGAGTTTCCGTCAAGCGTACAATTCCAACACATTGAAATCGCAAAACAGCAAAACGCTACGCCTGGTGAAATCCGGTGGCAAGTGGCTGATCGCTAAAGAACAAGCCGGCGGTTGATTCGCCTAGTCAATAGACCCTATAGATGCCTCTGGACCGCTCAAAAATACAGTTGAAAAAACATTCCGTTCAGCGCTCTCCGCTGATCAGGAATGTTTCGCTTTGCCTGGTGCTGCTGGTAGCCGTGCCCGGCTTCGCCTGGTCGCCGTCGCGCACAGCGGTGCAGCAAGCGATACAGGATAAGTTACCCGAAGTCATAGGCAACATTCCGTCTGATGTAGAAGGCGGGCTGGTCAAGGCCTTGCTCGCTTTGCGTAACAACCGTGTCGATGTGGCATTAAAAGAAATCGACGCGATTCTGGAAAAAAAACCTAACTTCCGTCTTGGCCATTTGATTAAAGGCGATTTGCTGATGGCGCGCTATCGCCCCATCAACAGTTTTGGCAATGTGCCTGACGCCCAACCGCGCACCATCTCTGATCTGCGCGAAGAAGCGCGTGTACGTCTTGAGCGTTATCTGGATGCGCCGCCGGCAAAAGACCGCACACCGAAATATTTGATGCAACTCGCCCCATCGCAGCAACACGCCGTGTTGATTGATGCCTCACGATCACGTCTTTATGTTTTTTACAACGACAACGGCAAGCCGAAATACCTCACTGATTACTACATCAGTATCGGCCTAAACGGCGTCGATAAAGAACGCGAAGGCGATCAACGCACCCCTATCGGCGTGTATCACGTCACCGCCAGCTTGCCGAAAAAAACCCTATCCGATTTTTACGGCGATGCGGCGTTCCCGATTAATTACCCTAACGATTGGGACAAGCTTGAAGGCCGCGACGGTTCCGGCATTTGGCTACACGGCGTTCCATCAGACACCTACAGCCGCCCACCGCGCGCATCCAACGGTTGCGTAGTATTGACTAATCAGGATCTGGTGAATCTTTCCAAATTCGTACAAATCGGTAACACCCCTGTGGTGATCACCGATCGTGTTGAGTGGATGGACAATTCTGAATGGGAAGATGAGCGCGACGGATTCAGCAAATCGTTCAATCGCTGGAAAAAAGATTGGGAAAGTCTGGACGTGGAAAAATACCTGTCCCATTACTCGCCTAATTTTTCCACCGAAGGCAAAAAATTCAGCACCTGGTCAGCGCAGAAACGCGCAGTCACCACCGGCAAAACCTGGGTCAAAGTCGGTGTTAACAACATGAGCCAATTCGGTTATCCGGGCGTCAAGGACATGATCGTGGTGAACTACGATCAAGAATACGGCAGCAACAATCTCAGCACCCAAGCACGTAAACGCCAATACTGGGTGAAAGAAAATACCGGTTGGAAAATTATTTACGAAGGTTCGGCTTAAGTTTTCATCGCGGCGTCCTGCTGCATTTTTTCATTTCCAGGGAACCCATCATGCTCAATATTACCGCGCCATTCCAACGGCTTTTGCACATCGCTTTCAGCGTTTCATTGCTCGCCTTTTCTACTGCCTGTGTTGCCGAACCAGTCGCCACTAAGGCCGCAGCAGCCAAAGCCGAAGCGGTGAAACCTGCCGCCGGCACCTGCACCTCTTCCTCCACCGATAAAAGGACTCAACCCATGGTCAAGCTGCACACCAATCACGGCATCATCACCCTTGAGCTCGACGCCGCCAAAGCACCACTTACCGTCGCCAACTTTCTCGATTACGCCAAAAGCGGATTTTACGACGGCACCATTTTTCATCGCGTCATCAGCAACTTCATGATTCAAGGCGGCGGCTTTGAAAAAGGCATGAAACAAAAACCGACCAATGCGCAAATCCAAAATGAAGCGGGCAATGGTTTAAAGAACGACAACTACACCGTCGCCATGGCGCGCACCGGCGATCCGCATTCCGCCACCGCTCAATTTTTTATCAACGTGAAAAATAACGATTTCCTTAACTACACCGGCGCCAATGCGCAAGGTTATGGCTACGCCGTGTTTGGTAAAGTCATCGACGGCAAAGACATAGTAGAAAAAATCAAAGGCGTGAAAACCTCGCAAAGCGGCATGCACGGCGATGTACCCGTGGAAGATGTCGTGATTTTGCGCGCAGAAGTGTGCTAATAAATAACTGAATATAATCAGATAGTTATATAACATCCGATTGTGCGTGGATTAACGCTCAATCGGATTTTTACTTTCAAGATGGAGTGATGCTGTGTCGCACTCATTATTTATTTCAGACCTGCATCTCTGCTCATCACATCCGCGCGTCACCGAATTATTTACGCACTTCGCGCGCGACATCGCGCCGAAAACCGACAGCCTTTACATCCTCGGCGATTTATTTGAATACTGGATCGGCGATGACGACCTCGCCGACCCGTTCAACACCAGCATCGCGCTAACGCTAAGAAAAATTTCCGATGGCGGCGTCAAACTGTATTTTATGCACGGCAACCGCGATTTTCTATTAGGCGAAAAATTCGCAAATGCATGTGGCGGAAAATTATTACATGACCCGCTGTTAATAGATTTGTACGGCACGCCTACC
>JAYVGF010000009.1:0-19396 GCA_043772415.1 Betaproteobacteria bacterium | reverse complement strand
TCGTCGAAGCGCATGTGGCACACGCCGCCGTAATCGCGCGCGAGGCCGAAGTTGAGGCAAATCGATTTGGCGTGCCCGATGTGCAAATAACCATTAGGCTCCGGCGGAAACCGCGTCGCAATGCGCCCACCCCATTTGTTCGAGGCGATGTCGGCATCGATGATGTTGCGCACGAAGTTGGTGATGTGGGATTCGTTTTTGTTTTCGGTGGGCATGTTTTCGTGGGTCAAAAATGGTATGCGCCATTATAAGGTATGCGGGGGGAATTCAGTGTTTTGGGCTTTTGTGGTGGCGGATAAATCTTAAATCCCCCTCAGTCCCCCTTTTACTAAGAGGGAAGGGTTGTGGTTTGGTAGGGTGCGCCGTGCGCACGCGTAGGGCTGGTTGAGACAGCAATGAAAGCATTTATAGCGTTACGCGTGCGCGCGGCGCACCGTACTTTTTTGTGGTGGCTGAGCGATTTTAAATCCCCCTTAATCCCCCTTTTTCTAAGGGGGAGACATACACGCGGGATCGTTATTTTGGAGAATTTATCCACATACCTCTCGCTTGCGCAATCAACCTAAAGTTGAATTTATTCCCACACTTCCCCCTTAGAAAAAGGGGGATTGAGGGGGATTTAGGATTTATTTACACGCACAAATTTCGAACGATGCGCTTCTTGCCTCAGCACGCCGTGGAGTAGGGTGCGCCATGCGCACGCGTGGGACTGGTCCAGACTGCAATGAAAGCATTTATAGCGTTACGCGTGCGCGCGGCGCACCCTAACTTTTTGTGGTGGCTGAAAGTCTTTAAATCCCCCTTAGTCCCCCTTTTTCTAAGGGGGAGATATACACGCTGGGGCGTTCATTTGCTGGGTTTATCTGCATGCCTCCCGCTCGTGCAATGTACTCCCCACCGTATTTTTACGCACACTTCCCCCTTAGAAAAAAGGGGGATTGAGGGGGGATTTAAGATTTACCATTTGGCGTAGGGCGGGTTCTACCCGCCGTAAAAAAACAGGTTGTTCACTTCGTGTTTGTTTTTCTTGCGGGTGGGACCCGCCCTACGGCTAGGGTGTGAGCAATTTCAGCATGGCTTGTCGTTCTGTCGTTTTTGCGCCAGTGAGTACGAAGCCGAGAACTCTGTTTTGATTATCATTGAAAGTCATTTTTACGCCGCCGCTGTTGTCGAGCATTTTCCATTCGCCCATGCTGTTTCGTGGGGCGGGTTGCACGACGACTGGATGCGCGGGCGTTTTGATGATGACTGGCATAGCGGGAAATATAATCGCAGTCGACGTGCCTGCCAGCGTTTGCGCCAGCGCGCGCGCGGCGTGCATGATGGGCATGACGTAGGGCAGGGTGAGGCCGCCGTGGTATTCGGCGCAATCGCCTAAGGCGTAAATATTTTCATTGCTGCTTTGTGCGTGTTGATCGATGACGATGCCGCGATTAACGCTAAGGCCGGTTTCGCGCGCGAGTGTGGTGCGCGGGCGCAGGCCTACGGCGGAGAGGACGAGATCGGGGTTTAATGTTTCGCCGTTGTTCAACGTGAGTTTATAGGTCGAGTCGTTTTTATCGACGGCGGATACCGCGACGCCGAAACGGAAAGTGACACCGATTTGTTGTAGCGGTTCGAGTAATTGTTTGCCGGCCGCTTCGGGCAGCAAGCTTGAGAGCGGATAGGCGGTCGGGTCAATGACGGTGACTTTGTAGCCAGCGTTAGCGAGATCATTGGCAAACTCGCAGCCGATCAAACCCGCACCGATAATGGCGATGTGCTTTTTGTCCGCGACGCGTTCACGAAAATGTGCGTAGTCGGCGATATCGTTGACGGATAACACTTCATCGGCCGCGTCGCCAGCTAAAGGTAAACGTATCGGATCTGCGCCCAAAGCGAATATCAGGCCGGCGTATTCGAAATTTCCGGCTGTGGTTTCCACACGTCGTGCTGATTTATCTATGCGCGTGATTTCCGTTTGCTTCAACAAAGTGAGGTCGAGTTGCTTGGCAATCGCATCGGCGGGCGTGGTGACCAATTGTGCGGCAGTTTTATTTTGCGCAAAAGCATTCGACAACATCGGCTTGGAATAAAAATCGCCCGCGTCGCGCGTGATCAACATCAGCGGTGTGGTTTTGTCGAGCTTGCGCAACTCACGGGCCAGCGTATAGCCCGCTAGCCCGCTGCCGATGATGATAATGGTTTTGTTCATATGTAATTGATTTAAGTAAACTATTAATAAGGCGTAAAAAGTAATTTTATAGCGCCCATCAAAGGAGCTGTGGCTGAGAGTAGCGTAAATTCTGCGCGTAAAGATTGAACCGTCGCAAAGAATATTCCAGCGACGGTTGATGCGGCTTGCTTATTTCACGCGGCTATTTCAACCATATCAAAATCAGCTTTCGCCACGCCGCAATCGGGGCAGGCCCAATCATTCGGGATGTCGGCCCAGCGTGTGCCGGCTTTGATGCCTTCTTCCGGCAGGCCTTTTGTTTCGTCGTAAATAAATCCGCATACGATACATTGCCAAGTTTTCATTTGAGTTCCTTTCAAGTTAGCAGTTTTTAAGCTGCGATTTTGTTCAATACATCTTTGTAGTGGTTGGCGTGACGCTCTTCCACTTTCGCCAATGCGGCGAAGCGCTTGGCGGCTTTTTCCAGCACAGCCTGGAAATTCGCCGCGTGCTCTTTTGACTCGGTGATTTGCTCGTCAATTTCCTTGATCGCCGCGCTGTTGCCTTCTTCTACCGCCGTCTTGCGAAATCCCGGATACATTTCGGTGTACTCGTAGGTTTCGCCATCAATGGCGATCTGCAACGATTTAGCTGGCGTCATCTCGCTGGCCGGGTACAATAAATCGAGGTGGCCGAAAGCGTGTTGCACTTCTTGTGCGGCGGTTTCTTCAAAGGCGCGCGCAGTGTCTTCGTCGCCCGCAGCCCGCGCCAGTTTGGCGAAGTAGCGATATTTTATATGCGCCATCGATTCACCGGCGAAAGCGGATTCAAGATTTTGCAGGGTTTTGATTTCTGGACGTTTCATGACTATCTCCTTAAAGTGATGTGAGTCGCAAACCAGGCCGCGATGGATGCACTTTACGCATTGACCTATGATTAATCTAATTGTATATTTATATCTTAATGATAAATTTTGTTAATCATAAATATTCAATATAATCAAATAGTTACATAAATGAACTTGACCGACCTTAAATATATTTTGGCTGTGGCGCAAGAGCGCAACTTCCGTCGCGCGGCGGAAAGGTGTTTTGTGACGCAACCGGCGTTGTCGATTTCGATCCAGAAACTCGAAGCGGAATTGGGCGTGCAGATTTTCGAGCGTAGCAAAACCGACATCGCGCTGACGCCGGTTGGCGCGCGTATCGTCGAGCAGGCGCAACGCGTGCTGGACGAGGCGGCGAAAATAAAAACCCTGGCGGCCGAAGGCCAAGATCCGCTAATCGGCGCGTTGCGGCTTGGTGTGATTTACACCATCGGCCCTTATCTATTGCCGGATTTGATTCCTGCGCTACGCAAGCTCGCGCCGGAGATGCCGCTCGAAGTCGAAGAGAATACGACCTCAAATCTTGAGCAACGGCTCAAGCAGGGCGCGCTCGACGCGATCATCATCGCGTTACCGTTCGGCGATAGCGGCATCGTCACACGTGCTTTATACGACGAGCCGTTTGATGTGGTGGTGCCTGCCACGCATGAATGGTCGAACCGCAAAGAAATCAAACCGAAAGAGTTATCGACTGAGCGTATGTTGTTGCTCGACTCGGGCCATTGTTTCAGCAATCAAGTAGCCGAAGCTTGTCCTAAGCTCAATGGGCGCGGCGATACCCAGCCGGGCAATTCGCTGGAGACGATACGTAATATGGTGACGTCGGGCTTAGGTATTACCGTGTTGCCGAGTAGCGCGACCGGCGATAATTACCGCAACAAGTTGATCAAGGTGATTCCGTTCGCCAAGCCAGTGCCGTCGCGTCGCGTGGCGTTGGCGTGGCGCAAACAATATTTCCGTCTCGGTGCGATGGATGCGCTGGCAATCGCAATCAGCAAAGTAAAAATTCCGCGCTTGGAAATGCTGCAATAAAAAAAGCCCGGCAAGCCGGGCTTTTTGTTTGGCGTTAATGGATTATAAATAAAGTGTCGCCAGCCACCACGCAATGGCCGAAACAAAGGCCGAGCAAGGAATCGTTAACACCCACGCCCACACGATATTGCCCGCCACGCCCCAGCGTACGGCGGAAAGTTTTTGCGCCGCACCGACGCCAACAATCGCGCCGGTAATGGTGTGGGTAGTTGAAACCGGAATGCCTAAGCTAGTGGCGAGGAACAAGGTAATCGCACCGCCGGTCTCGGCACAGAAGCCGCCCACCGGTTTGAGTTTGGTTATTTTCATCCCCATGGTTTTTACAATTCGCCATCCGCCAAATAACGTGCCGAAACCAATGGCCGCGTAGCAGGCAATTATCACCCAAGTCGGCGGCGCGGTATCGGTCTTGGCGCTCATGCCGGCGAATATCAGCAGCATCCAAATAATACCGATGGTTTTTTGCGCGTCGTTGCCGCCGTGGCCCAAACTGTAAAAAGAGGCGGAGATCAATTGCAAACGACGGAACCATTTGTCCACTTTTCTCGGTGTAGATCGCACAAATATCCATGCCGTCGCGGCCATCAATATGGCGCCGAACAAAAAACCCAGCATAGGTGAGATAAGAATAAAAGTAACGGTTTTCAGAATGCCGCTAGACACTAAAGTACCCGTCCCGCCTTTAGCCACTGCCGCGCCGATCAAGCCGCCAATCAACGCGTGCGATGAGCTGGAGGGAATGCCGTAAAGCCAAGTGACGAGGTTCCACACGATTGCGCCGACCAGCGCGCCGAAAATTACGTATTGGTCGATAACGCTCGGTTCAATAATATTTTTCCCGATAGTTGCCGCGACGTTTAATTTGAAAACGAAAATGGCGGCCACGTTGAAAAAAGCGGCCCACGCCACGGCCCATTGCGGCTTTAACACGCCGGTGGAAACGATAGTGGCAATCGAATTGGCTGCATCGTGGAAGCCGTTCAAAAAGTCGAATATCAGCGCGAGGGCGACCAGTACGACAATCAATTCAAAACTGATATGCATGTTGATATTTTCCGCTTTAATGAATCAGGCGTTCTCGACCACAATGCCTTCGATGATGTTGGCGACATCTTCGCAACGGTCGGTGACGGCTTCGAGCATTTCGTAAATTGCCTTGAGCTTGATCAGCTCGCGCGGCTCGATATCTTTATCGCGGAATAATTTGGCCATGGCCGAGCGCATGACGTGGTCGGCTTCAGCTTCGAGTTTGTCGATGTCGGCACAATTTTTCAGGATCGCGTCGGAGTTTTCCATGCTCGAAAGCAATGCTACGGCGGCTTTGACTTTTTCCGCGCAACTGACGCAAATCTCCGCTAGCTTTTTCGCTGCCGGCGTGACGTGATGTACGTCGTACAGGAACATGGATTGCGCCACGTCTTCCATCATGTCGAGGATGTCGTCCATCTTGCTGATGAGCTGATGGATTTCGTCGCGGTCGAGCGGGGTGATAAAAGTTTTGTGTAACAGTGCGACGGTTTGATGGGTTATTTTGTCGGCGCGCTTTTCGATCGTCTCGACGTTGCGCACATGGGTTTCGATATTGTCGATATCGTTCATGAACGCATTGAGTTCTATCGCACCTTGCAAAATTTGTTCAGCATGTTCGTTGAAATAATCAAAAAATTTGCCTTCACGCGGCATCAATTTACCTAACATCTTTTTCTCCCTAAGCTTATGACCTTAACGGGCGCTATTATCGCTTGCTTTGACGGCATTCCAAAAACATTTTTTTGCTTTATAAACGGGCTGATTTTTTTATTTTCTTGAATAATGAATTATTCAATTTAATCAAATACTTATATTTTATTTCCGTTGAGTAAAAAATAGATGAGCGACTAAAATAATGATGAAATAAATGTTGCTGCAGCTTTTGCGGATTAATCTCCTTCGCGCGCGCGTCTGCCGATTACCCACGCGGACGCCGGACCCGCGAATGCAATCAACAAGGCAAACGGAACCAAAAACCAACTAGTATGCAGACAAGCCGCAACCGCGACCCAGCCGAGTGAGCTGAGTAATTCCATCAAACTGCTGATGCCGACTTTTTGATAACGCGATTTCAAATCATTGCGCTTGCCCGGTCGCGGATTCCAGATTTGTACCAAGGCGGCCGAAAACATCGCGCCGGTCGCGCAAAGGAATAATACAAAAGCTGACCATGGCTCGCGTAACAGCCACCAGATGGTTAACGGAATGAGTAACGCCAACACTGGTAGCACCGCAGCAGCGGCTTTCACCCATTGCGTTCGGTTGCGCGAAACCGGCGCGCTACCGATCAAATCCGGCGCGTCCTCTGCAGCGATGGTGATCCAGGCAAGATTGCTCGCCAGTGACGCGACTAACAATACTAAGCCGGGAACGAGTAACCATTTTGGCCCATCGCCGCCAAAACCGATGAGTAATAAAGGCAGCATGTAAAGGAGCTGCAACAAAGTTTGCGAAATGAGTTGCGGGTCACGCGCGATCATTTTCCATTCTTTGGTTAATAGCGTTCGGGTAAAACCTGAGCGAAAAGGTTTCTGCGTTTTGTTATTTTGTGTAGGCGTGCGTCCTCCGATGACGGTCTCCTGCGTTCCGGTTACAAAACGCCGGTAGGTGAGATTGACCACCAGCCAAAATCCACCCAGACCTATGAGCATAACCACAAACAACGGCCATATCTCGCCGCTCATCGCGCGCACCGGCCACCAGAGCAAACTGCCTTCTGCCAACCAACCGTCGTTGAGCAATTGTGTTTTGATCCATGCCGAGATGAGCTGCCGATGGTCTTTGGAAAGCCAATTGCTTAATTGCGTCAGGATAAAAAATCCTGCGCCAATAAGCGCTGCGAGAATTTGCGCGACTGTCTTCGCGCGCCGTGCGCCGAGCCAACGAACCAGCGACATCGTGAACAACATACCCAAGCTGGCACAGCCGAGCGCGACGGAAATGATCACCGGATAAATAGCCATCATTCCCGGCCTTCCGCTAAACAAACCCACATGCGCGAACGGTAAAATAAACACCACCGGCATGAATGATGCCGCTATGGCGATGCCCACGCCGCGCACCGTAAAAACGGCACGTTGCGAAAGGGGAGAGGATAGCAACAAATCCAGATCGCCGCGATCAAACAAAGCCGCTACCGCATGTGCCATAGTTTGCGACACCATGATCGAGGCCATGAACCAGAAAGCCAGACCGGCAAATATATGACCGTGAGTTCGCATGGTAACCGCGTCCACTAGTTTGCCGCCTATCAGTAGGGCCCATGCTGCGAAATGAAACACAACCCACAGCAACCCGCCCGCGATTAACAGAAACCAAATACTTTTGCCCCCCGTGTTGCGCCAGCCGAGGCGCAGTTCGTGGCGCAGTAACCAAGGCCAACTGCCGACAGTGAAATTCATACTGTCTCGGTGAGATGAAGGAAAATGGCTTCCAGCGTCTCGCTGGATCCCTCCGCGATAGTCGCCGAATGCGCGCGCAATTCATCCAGCGTGCCTTGCGCAATAATTTTGCCTTGTTGAATAATGCTGATGCGTTCGGCCAGCCGTTCGGCGATTTCCAGTATGTGCGTGGTGAGCAACACAGTATTGCCGCGCGCAACATAATCGACCAGCATATCCTTCACCGATTTTGCCGCGTGCGCATCGAGGCCGGTAAGCGGCTCGTCGAGTATCATCAATTTCGGCTCATGGATCATGGCGCCTACGAGGGCGAGTTTTTGCCGCATGCCGCGTGAGTAGCCTTCGACATATTCGCTACGCTTGTCCCACAACTCCAACCATTCGAGTAATTCCTGTGCGCGTTTCATCGCGATATCCGGCGCAATACTCCACAGCCCGGCGACGAATTCGAGATATTCGCGCGAGTTCAATTTGCCGTATAGCATCGGGTCATCGGGCAAAAAAGCCATCAAGCGTTTTGCATCGTTCGGCGCGGTAGCAATATCGTGGCCGAAAATTTTTACGCTGCCCGATTCGGCTTTTAACAAACCGGCGACCATGCGCAGTGTTGTCGTCTTGCCCGCGCCGTTAGGGCCGAGCAAAGCATGAAATTCACCGGCAGGAATATTCAAGTCAAGATTATTCACGGCGAACCTATCGCCGAATTTTTTTTGTAAGCCAGTAATAACCAGAGCAGATTCCATACTTTTCCAAAAATTAAAGAGTCTCGTATTGTTACCCGTTTCGAAAGCATACCAAAAATATTTTTTGCGTTATCATGCTGCAACATTTTTCAGACAATAGATATCAAATATTATTTAATATAATCAATAGGTTAAATATGAAAACACGTTGCCCTTGGAGCGAGTCAAATGAGCAGGAAATCCATTACCACGATACCGAATGGGGCATACCCTTGCATGATGATCGTATGCTATTTGAGTTTCTCATTCTCGAAGGCGCACAAGCCGGTTTGAGTTGGGACACGATATTAAAAAAGCGCGATAACTATCGCAAAGCATTCGATCAATTCGACGCAGAAAAAATCGCCCGTTACTCGGCGAAAAAAATTGAAACTTTAATGGGCAATGAAGGCATCGTGCGCAATCGTCTGAAGATTAATTCGGCGGTATTGAATGCGCAAAAATTTCTTGAGGTGCAGGAACAATCCGGCAGCTTCGATACGTATATCTGGCAATTCACAGATGGCAAAACGCTGCAAAACACATGGCGCGACAGAAGCGATGTTCCCGCTTTTACCGTCGAGTCCGATGCCATGAGCAAAGATTTGAAACAGCGCGGTTTCAAATTCGTCGGTTCGACCATTTGCTACGCCTACATGCAAGCAACCGGCATGGTGAACGACCATCTGGTTTCCTGCTTCAGATATAGCGAAGTGAAATGACCGGCAGTCTTCAATCCTCCGCCTGAAAATAGTAAATCACATAGAAATTCATTGCGTATTATTTTTCGTTCTCCAGCTCGGCTGAAACACGTCCCGCCTAACCTGTAATTTATTACAGGCTCTAATCGACAACAAACGATTTCGCTTAGCTTGCCCTTACAATAGGCGCTATGTGAACCATCTGAAGATCAATTCAACCATGCCGAAAAATTAAATGTGATTTGTATCATCAGTTCGTGATCTGTATTACTGATGGATCAACAATAAGTAAACATAATAGGGCTAGAGCCTATGGGGCTGGTTTGAATAGACAGGTTTGGATGGGGTCGTTAATTGGTTTTTCCCGCATACGGCAGGCGCAAGTTCATGTTCTTTTTCTTCTATGCGCGTTGTTTTTTGCCTTGGCCGGTTCTCGCGCGGACGCCGCTTATGTGCAGGTCTATAACACCATTCAAAAAGGTGCGATTAGCTTTACCGGCAACACGCTGGTGTTGCAAGGTACGGCTACAGCCGGGAGCGGCGGAGTTTACATCGCCGCCGGTTCGACCAACCAGGTTGCCGGTTACCCTGTAGGCACAACTGCCACCTATACTGCCAATGCTTCCAGCGCGACTTTGACTATGCCCGTCGGGGCTACGGTGCTGCATGCCGAACTGATATGGTCAGGCAGCATCGGCACAAATACTGCTGCCATTCTCGATGGCAACATCAATTTCTCGACGCCAATAAAAACTTATCAGGTTGCATCAAGCTCTACTACCGCTCAGGCTTCCGCAACCTATTACACGCGGTCGGCCGATGTCACCGGCTTGGTGCAAATTGGCGGAAGCGGCACTTATATTGTCGGCAGGGTGCCGGGGTCGCTCAACACAGGTTCGACAGATGCCGCAGGATGGACCTTGGCGGTTGCCTATGCCGATCCGGCGCAGGTAGCGCGCAATTTAACTATATTCGTCGGCGCTGAACTATCCGGCGGCACGACCCCGCCTGCCGCCACCGTCAGCGGTTTTTGTACGCCCGTGTCCGGGCCTGTGAACGGGAAATTGGCGGTCAGCGCGATCGAAGGCGATGCTGCGATATCTGGCGACTATATGAACTTTGGCCCTACGACGGCCTTTGCTAATCCCGGCAACCGACTTTCCGGACCGAATAACCTGATCAATAATTTTTTCGCCAGTCAGATCAACGGCAATAACGGTACGTTGGATCGAACAGGTAGCTTTGGTAATGCGAATCAGCCGGTAGGAAGCAACACTGCGGCGACACGGCAAGGGTACGATATTACCAATGTCGATATTTCAACACAGCTAGTCAACTCACAGACTACCGCGTACGCACAGGGCGCAACCAACCAGGACAATTTTCAGATTAACGCGTTGGCGTTACAAATAAATGTCACTACGCCTGTATTCCCGGTTACCGCTAAAAGCGTGGACAAAACTTCTACCTTTGTCGGCGATACGCTGCATTTCACTGTTAATCTTGATAATTCAGCCGGTAATGGCGCGGCCACTAACGTGGTCTTTTTCGACACCATTCCTGCAGGCATGACTCTCGTGCCTAATAGCGTCACTATCAACGGCACGGCGCAGCCCGGCGCTAACCCAGTCAATGGCATTAACATTGCCAGTGTTCCCGTTGGCGGCATAGTCAGCGTGGGCTTTGACGTGAATGTAGTGTCGCTGCCCGCATCGCCAACTACCGCCAAATTTGACAGCGTAGCCCGGTGGAATTACACCTACGTCGCGTGTGCTGGCGTGCTGGCTCTGCCGGGTAGTGTCACGACTAACTCTATCAGTATTACTTCTGCACGGCTTGAACCAGTTAAAACCGTGTCGCCTGGCGGTCCTTTAGTCGGCGGCGAGACGGCTACTTACACCATTTCGATTCCCAACACCGGCTTGCTGAACACAACAGGCACAACTTTGGCCGATCCGATTCCCACCGGCACCACCTACAGTCCAGGCAGCACCAAGCTCAACGGTATCAGTGTGCCGGATGGGCCGGGCGGCGTGATACCTTTCGCAACAGCCACCTTAGTTAACAGCGTTAGTCAAGCGCCCGGTGTCATTGTTGTCGGCGCGGCGGCCACTGTGCAATTCAAAGTTGTGGCTAGCGGTGGAGCGACAGTCAAAAATATTGCAACTATCGATCCGGATGGAGCAGGGCCGGGCACAGCCCTCACGGTATCCGCTGTTAACAGCATACTCAGCGGTCCCTCAGTCGCCAAGGCGTTTGTGCCATCGACTATCGGTGCCGGCGGCAAATCGAAGTTGACCGTTACGCTCACTAACGCGAATGCTGCAGCCATAACAGGCGCCAGCGTGACGGATAATTTGCCTGGTGGCATGGTCATCGCCAATCCGGCTAACGCTACGACTACCTGTTCCCTCGGCACTGCGTCGGCCACGCCGTCCGGCACCACATTGGCGCTGAGCAACGCGACCATCCCGCCGAACGGCTCATGCTCATTCTCGGCAGACGTAACTGTCGCCGCTACGGGAACTTATACCAACACTATTTCCGTAGGAGCAGTATCCAGCGACAACGCCGGGGTTAGCGCAGCTGCCAATCAATCCATCACAGTGACGGCACCGCCCTCGTTAAATAAATCTTTCACGCCCAGTACAGTTGCGCCGAATATTGCATCTTCGCTGGCAATCACGCTGACCAATCCTACGGCCACACCGATGTCGGGCGTGAGTGTCACCGATATTTTCCCGAACACGGCAGCGGGCGCGCCGGGCAACATGAGTTTATTCGACACAACTATCACCAATACTTGTGGCGGCACGCTGACGACCGCCAGCGGTGCGGCGCTCGCGATTGGTAGCGATAGCGTGAGGTTGAGCGGTGGAACTATTCCGGCCACCGATGTTTGTACCATTACGGTGAAAGTAAAAGGCTCCGCAGGCGGTACCTATATCAATACCATCCCGGCTGGCTCGCTAATCGCCAGCGGTGGTGCAAATACTATTGAAGCGACGGCAACCCTGCAAATAGCCAGCCCGCAAGTGACCAAGACCTTTGCGCCGACCACGGTCGCTGTCAACACCAATTCACTGATGACGATTACTTTAACCAACGTCACGACAGCCGCTATTAATAATCTTGCATTCACCGATACCTATCCAACCGGATTGGTCAACAGCAATACCACTGTGACCAACACCGGTTGCGGCGGCACGGCGACAGCCACCGGCAATGCGACCAACCCCGGAAAGTTGACGTTTACCGGAGGCGCGCTTGCCGCTGGTGCAAGTTGTACGCTGACAGTGAATGTGCGGTCCGCTACTAGCGGCAGTTATACCAACAGCATAGCCGCTGGCGCAGTGACCTCGACTATCGGCGCTAACGCGGTGGGCACCGGTGACACGCTGAACGTAGCGCGGCCGAATATCACTAAAGCGTTCAGCGCGCCGACTATGCCGTTAAATGGGACGGCCACTCTCACCATTACGCTGACCAACCCAACCGGCACGGCAATGACGGGTGCTGCCTTTAACGATACATTACCCAGCGGGTTGACTGCTTCTGCACCCGGCGGTACTTGCGTCGGCACCAAGTTAGCCAGTGCGGGTAGTGTTTCGCTAAGCGGAGGCACGATACCCACAGGAGCTAGCGGCTGTACGGTGACTGCCACCGTGACGGGTACCAGTGTCGGTCTCAAGGTCAATACTATCCCCATCGGCGGATTGACGGTGACTGGCCCAGCTTCTGCCTCTAGCGGAACAGCCGCGATCGACGACATTACTGTTCTCGCGCCGCCTGCTATTAGCAAATCATTTTTGACCAGCCCTATCCTGCCCAACAGTGGCGTATCGACATTACAAATCGTGCTGACGAATAATAATTCTACCGATCTTACTGGCGCGACCTTCATCGACACATTCCCGAACGCCCCGGGAACCATGACGGTAGCCAACCTCACGACGACAAATACTTGCAGTGGCTTGCTATTGAATAATCTTGGCGCTGCATTAGTCGTTGGTTCTGCAGGCTTACAATTGACCGGCGGCAGCATACCGGCCAACGGTAGTTGCACCATCACGGTCAATGTCAAAGCCAGCTTGGCGGGCGATTACACCAATACCATCCCAGCATCACCCACAGCGGGCTTTTTAAATACCGCTAACGGCGGCAGCAACAAGCTTGCCGCAACAGCTTCCCTGAGCGTACGTCTGGCCGCGCCTAGCGTTGCCAAAAGCTTCAGCCCGACAACAATAGTCGCCAATAGCAACACGACCATGACGCTGACCATCAACAACCCATCGACCACACAAGCCATCAGCGGCGTCGCGTGGAGCGATATTTTTCCGGCCGGGATGAAAGTATTTTCAACGCCAAGTTTCGCCAATAGCTGCGGCGGTAGCGTGACGGTAGGCAATGCCGCCAACGATACGTCGATCAATATCAGCGGCGCGACGGTGCCATTCAATGCCGGCGGCACCGGCAGTTGCAGCATCAGTGTGGCGGTGACCAGCACGCTGGTCGCCGCATCGCCCGGCGTGGCGAATACGACGGGCACGGTGACCTCAACCAATGCCAACACCAGTACGACCGCTACTGCTTCCTTAATCGTGACTGCGCCGCCGTTGACTGCGCCGACGATTACTAAAGCATTTCTCCAGCCCAGCATAGGCAGCGGCGATATCAGTACCATCCGCTTCACGCTCGGCAATGCCAACGTGTCGATTGTGAATAACGCCAACTTTACCGATACGCTCAGCAATATGAGTGTGGCTTCCGCGACCATAGGCGGCACCTGCGCAGGCGTAACTAATAGCCCGGCACTGGTCGCAGGCGCAACCGCATTAAATTTAACCGTGCCGAACTTGCCGCCGGGAGGTTGCAATGTCGAAGTACAGGTGACGAGTACCAATCCTGGCATTTATCCCAATAGCGTTAGCGGTGTGACCACCACGCAAACGCCGATTGCCGGTGCTGGCGCGGGCCCGGTGAATCTGACGGTGTACGTCAAACCGACTATAGCCAAGGCATTTAACCCAACGACGATTTCTGCTGGGGACATCAGCACGATCACCTTTACGCTCAATAATGCCAACGCTACTGCGCTGACTAACGCCAACTTTAGCGATCCGCTTGTCAACATGACTATCGCCTCGACTGCGATAGGCGGCACTTGTGTGAGTGCAACCAACTCACCATCACTAACTATTGGTGCGACGGCGCTGAATCTGACCATCCCAAGTCTGCCTTCGGGCAGCTGTAACATCACAGCACAAGTCACCAGCACCAACTCCGGACTAAACCCGAACACGGCCAGCGGCGTAACTACCACCGAGGCGCCGACTATCGGCGTGTCGAGCAACACCGTGAATTTGACGGTTATTTCCGGCGTGCCAGTATCGGGCACCGTTTACTCTGACGCCAACCATGACGCGAACCTTGATGGCGCAGAAAGTGGCACAGGGCAAACGCTTTATGTCAAATTGGTGGTGGCATCCGGCGGAATCTGCAGCGCTTCGGCCACCACTGTTGCAACGGTCGCTGCCGGCAACGGCAGTTACACGTTTGCCTTGGTTACTGCGGGTGAATATTGTTTGGTGCTGGATAACAATAATGTGCCGACCGATGTGACGCCTACTATTGGCGCATCTTGGACCTTCAGCGAAGTGCCGAACGGCATTCGTTTGCTGAACGTCGCATCGATGCCACAACCGAATCAAAATTTTGGTTTGTTTAACGGCAGTAAAGTCAGCGGCACCGTGTTTGCCGATAACGGCATAGGCGGCGGCATCGCCAATGACGGCACGCAAAATGGCGGGGAAGCGGGTATCGCGGGCGTTAGCATCAAAGCCACGAACAGTGCTGTAAGTATTACTTTCGATACCACCAAAACCGATAGCGCGGGGAACTACAGCTTATGGTTGCCCGCAACGGCAGCGGGCAGTGTGCTCATCAGCGAAACCAATCTCACCGGTTATGTTTCTACGGGTGGTGGAGTGGGCACTACCGGCGGTAGTTATGCGCGCAGCAGCGATGCCACCAGCTTGACTGTCGCTGTGGGGACGAGTTATGCCAATATTAATTTCGCCGATGTATTGATCAACCAATTCGGCGCTAACGGTCAACAAAGCGGTGCGCCGGGCAATGTCGTGTTTTATCCGCATCAATTCCTCGCCGGTAGTGGCGGCAGCGTCGCTTTCAGCGCAGTCAGCGCCAGTAGTTGGCCGATCATTATTTACCGCGATGTGAACTGCAATGGTTTGATTGATGCCGTTGACGCGCCGATTGCCTCTGCCATCACCGTAACAGTCGGAGAAAAAATTTGCCTGATTAATAAAGTCAACATTCCGGCGGGTGTGGCGGTCGGCGCGCAGGACAATACAACATTGCAAGCCTTGTTTGCCTATACCGGCGCCAGCCCAGCGTTAACTTCCACATTAAGCTTGGTCGATGTCACGCAAGCAAGCGCCACGGCGGGGCTGGTGCTTAACAAAACTACTGATAAAGCCAACGCTCAGCCCGGCGATATCATTACCTACACTATTGTTTATCAGAACAACGGCAGCGCCCCAATTAACGCCATAGTAATTAACGACGCCACGCCGGCTTTCACCAATTTTGAATCAGCGAATTGTATCGGTGCGCTTCCGGCTTCGGTCACCCTCTGTGCCGTCAGCCTCGCGCCAGTCTCCGGCGGTGTGGGCGCGGTGCAATGGCTGCTAACCGGCTCCCTCGCGCCTGCTGCTGCGGGGCAGGTGGAGTTTAAGGTGAAAGTAAATAATTAACGCAAGTTGCTCTTTTGCAAGGGCAGCGGTTATCCCATACCGAATATAAAACATGCGCATAAATACAAAATAATTTTTGCAGGGAAACGTGCGTCTTGCTCAATCCTGATCTATAAATATAGCGTATCGTTGCGGCTGTATTAATTTTGGTAAATAATCAGGAGGCTATATGAATTACGTTGATGGATTCGTTGTACCGGTTCCCACCAAAAACTTGGCGGCGTACAAGAAAATGTCGCGCTTGATGGGGAAAGTCTGGCGTGAACACGGCGCGCTGGAGTATCGTGAGTGCATTGCGGACGATGTGAAGCCGGGTAAACACACATCGTTTCCGCAGAGCGTCAAACTCAAGCCGGGGGAAGTGGTGGTTTTTTCCTGGATCGTTTACAAGTCGCGCAAGCAACGCGATAGCATTAATGCCAAAGCCATGAAAGACCCGCGGCTCGCCGTCATGATGGATCCGAAGTCCATGCCCTTCGATGGTAAGCGCATGTTTTGGGGCGGGTTTAAAGTGATGATCGAGGCATGATTGATCAAGCATGTGGCACATCTGATAGATTTATAACTATTTGATTATATTATATATTTTTAATTACCCGTTATTGGCTCGCAGCATATATTTAGCTGAGTGTGATATTCACCACAGCTAGTCATCGCGCGGGCCAAGATAATTCGTTAACCCCAACGAATAAGACGAAAAATAACATGCCCTCGATTGTTTGTCCCAAATGTAAACATCCACGGCCAGCCAATACAAGCATTCCCGACTGGCAGTGTCCCGCTTGCGGCGTGGCTTATGCTAAGGCAGCAGAACTCACCCAAAATAACAGTGTGGCGACTAAGAGCAATTTTGCAGCGCCATCTAATGTTGCCGTATCGTCCGGTATGTCTATTCCGTGGGGAAAAATATTTTTGCTGGTGCTTTTCATTGGTGCGGCCTGGGCTACCAAGCAAGGCAATATGGGTAATTTTTTCGGCGCAGCCGCTATGACGGAAAAAGATATTGTGGCCTTAGCGGAAACCATCAAACCCGGCGATGTAAAAATGTACACCACCACAGGATGTCCTTACTGCGCACAAGCGCGCGCGTGGCTCAAGCAATATGGTTTTGCGTACGAAGAATGCGACGCAGAAGCGCGTAAGGAATGTTCGGATCAATTAGTTGCCCTCGGCGGCAAGGGTGTGCCTTACTTGGTGGCCAAAGGAAAACATGTCGATGGTTTTGATGCGGATGAATTTCTGAAAGCGTTAAAGTAGTAGTAGCGTACTTTAGGGATTGTTTCGTAGAAATTTACATTCCGATCGGTACTGACCATTCATCCCAGCGTTTGAGGATGGCCACGTTGGGCCCGGAACGAATTGACGGTATCGTATTCACGGCGCTTAATCCCTCGCGGATCCATTACAGCTCATCATTTTGCTTGCGTAGATAATTTGAGGAGACATCCATTGAGACACCTGCCAAACGCCAGAGGAGTTGTACCCGAAGTCCCTCAGCCAACGCCCGGTAATCGAGATACTTTCCGTGTGTATCATTCTTGCGGTGCCAAAAATACAAGGCGCTGATGGTGACGAAAAGCGCCGGATATTGCACAAGTACGTAGCGCTTCAGGACATGAAGATAGATCTCAAAGGTCAGCGCCATGCCAGCAGTCAGCAGGAGAGAGTCGCGATCAAGACACGATGTGCCACGCGCCGGTAATGGATCGCCAAAGTATCGGCAAAGCCGTATACATCCAGAATCTTCAGCTCGGCTGGTTCCAGCTCAGCCGCGTTCTGGATTAAGTTATATTTCGAATGGCGAACATCTGGATAGTAAGCCCGTGCCGGATCGGCGTTAAAGGCTTCGATACTACGATAGATGCGATGGTAATCCGTTTCACTCCGGCCTTGCGGACAAAGCCAGTTCGTCTGTCCTGTCGCGTTGGCGTCGAATTTTTCGTCTTGCGCTTTCTTGCGTCTTCGCGTTTTGAAGTGGAACACTGGCCCGCTATCAACGGCATCCAGAAGCTTTTGGTCCGGCAAAAACAGCAGCGCCACGCCATTTAGTTTAAATTCAACTTAAAATATCGCCAGCTATGTCTACCTACTAGTATAAGAATCGGCAGAATTCAATTCGATATGCTTGTTGTACATTGCGCCGCAACAAAATATTTTGGCGTTTGTGAATCTACTTTCATTTAGATTACAATCAAACTATAGATTTAGTTTGATCCGTCGGGGCGGAACACAATTCCTTAACCGTCGGCGCACCACCCAAAAACATAATTTTTGAGGAGATGTCATGACTGCCCGCCCCGTTACGCTCGACGATAAATACACACTCGATTCCGGCCGCGTGTTTCTCACCGGCATTCAAGCGCTTGTTCGACTTCCAATGATTCAACGCCAGCGTGATCTCGCCGCAGGCTTGAACACGGGCGGATTTATTTCCGGTTATCGCGGTTCGCCGATAGGCGGCCTGGATCAGCATTTATGGAAAGCGAAGAAATTTCTCACTGAACATCACGTCGTATTTGTTCCCGGCGTAAATGAAGAGCTCGCCGCCGATGCAGTGTGGGGTTCTCAGCAAGTCAATTTATATCCCGATGCGAAATACGATGGCGTTTTTGCCATGTGGTACGGCAAAGGCCCAGGGGTGGATCGCTGTGGCGATGTGTTCAAACACGGTAATGCAGCGGGCAGCAGCAGGCACGGCGGCGTATTGCTGTTGGCGGGCGATGATCATGCGGCCAAGTCGTCGACGCTACCGCACCAAAGCGACCATGCCTTCGACGCCGCGATGATCCCCGTGTTGTCGCCTGCCGGAGTGCAGGAATTTATCGACTTCGGCATCCACGGCTGGGCCATGTCGCGTTACTCCGGTTGCTGGGTCGGCTTCAAAACTATTTCGGACACGGCGGAATCTTCTACCTCGGTCGACATCGACCAGTTTCGCGTCAAGGTGATCATCCCGACTGATTTCCAGATGCCTGAAGCCGGTTTGAACATCCGTTGGCCCGATCCGCCATTGGAGCAAGAGAAACGCATTCAGTCGGAAAAAATTTACGCCGCGCTGGCGTATGCGCGCGCGAATCATTTGAATAAAATCATCATCGACAGTCCGCAGCCCAAGCTCGGCATTATTGCAAGCGGCAAAGCTTATCTCGATGTGCGCCAAGCGCTGGAAGATTTGGGTATCGACGAAAAACATGCCGCCGAGCTCGGCCTGCGCGTGTACAAAATCGGCATGACCTGGCCGCTGGAACCGCAAGGCATCCATACCTTCGCCGAAGGGCTGGAAGAAATTCTGGTAGTGGAAGAGAAGCGTCAGGTCATCGAGTATCAACTCAAAGAGCAACTCTACAATTGGCGCGAAGATGTGCGCCCACGCGTGGTCGGCAAGTATGACGAAAAGGGCGAATGGGTATTGCCCATGGGCCACGGTTTGCTGCCCGCTTCCGGCGAACTCACTCCCGCCATGATTGCGCGCGTGATCGCGGCGCGTATCGCGCGTTTTCACACCAGTGATATTATTGCCAAGCGTCTCAAGTTTTTAGATGAAAAAGAAAAAACTTTAGCCAAGCCACGCAAACTGATACAACGTACGCCCTATTTCTGTTCCGGCTGTCCACACAATACTTCGACGGTAGTGCCCGCAGGTAGTCGCGCCTCGGCGGGCATCGGTTGTCATTACATGGCGATCTGGATGGA
>JAYVGF010000008.1:0-3003 GCA_043772415.1 Betaproteobacteria bacterium | reverse complement strand
GCCGGAAATTTAATTAACGAAACCGATAATATTTATTCCGGCGGCAGGACGATTTTCAATACCGCCGAAACCGGTGACCGCATTGCCAATATTCTGCAGGGTGCAAGCCGCAAACGCTTAATCGACAACCTGCGCGGTTACGCGACGATCAGAGTTATTTTATTTTCCGGCGGTGGTAATGCTTTCATCGGCAATTTGCCCGGCATGCTCGAAGCCGATTGCAGCGGCAGGACCACGGCTGCAGCGTGTTTTCGCAGAATGGAAACCGAGGCACAGTTCGCGCACATAGCGGAGGGGTAACGCGAGCTGATGGCGTTGCGCGACCGTTATCGTCCCCGCGTGCCGATCGTTACGCACCAATATGATTACGCGATTCCCTCGGACAAAGGTGTGTTCTGGTTCGGTTCGTGGGTCAAGCCGCGTCTGGATTTTGCGCGCGTGCCTGCCCATTTACATCTGGAGATTACGCGTTTACTCATCGATCGCTTTGCCGCCACGCTCGCGTCGCTGCAGGGTCAAAATTTTATTGTTGTGCCCTCGGCGGGCACGCTGGGCAAAGACGATTGGGCGAATGAAATCCATCCGAGCCGCGGCGGCATTAGAAAATTAGTTCCCAAGTTTGAGCGGGCACTCAGAAGGTTTGCTGAGTGACAAGCAGAACAACATAAATATTATTATAATCAAATAGTTACATTTAATCCGTGGACAGACGATGAGGTTGGTTTACACGTCGCGCGCCAAGCGTATTCCGCTGAATTGCCAGCGTGCATGGGGTGGAAAAAAATTCCGGTAACTCGCGCGTATATGATCGCGCGGTGTCGCGCATGAGCCGCCGCGCAACACCATTTGGTTGATCATGAATTTGCCGTTGTATTCGCCCACAGCCCCCTTGGCTGCGCGATAGCCGGGGTAGGGCAGGTAAGCGCTGTTGGCCCACTCCCATACATCGCCTAACAATTGCTGCATACCGTTTGAGCGCGTTGCTGGTATCGGATGCAAATGGGCTGTCTCAAGGAAATTTTCCGGTTGACTGATTTCAGCAGCACTGCGGTTTACGCGTGCGGCGTGTTCCCATTCGAATTCAGTCGGCAGGCGCGCGCCAGCCCAGCGCGCATACGCATCGGCTTCGTAGTAGCTGACATGACACATCGGTTCGTTCATTTTGAGAGGCTGATCGCCAGATAATGTAAACGAAGTGGCAAATGTTCCATCATCATTAGTGCGCATCCAATACAGCGGCGCTTCCCAGCCTTCTTTGCTGCGCATCTCCCAACCGTCAGCCAGCCACAGCTCCGCACGATGATAGCCGCCGTCCCGAATAAACGCGAGATAGTCGGCGTTGGTCACCAAGCGCGTGGCAAGTTCATAGGGTTCCAGATACGCTTGATGACAAGGGGTTTCATTATCGAAACAGAATCCTTCGGCTTTGTGGCCTATCCATTGCAAGCCTCCAGCCAAGGGTAAAAAAGTTAACGCAGAAATTGGGCGATCATTGGCTTTAACGAAAAAGGCCGGGCGCGGGTTAATTATCGGATGCGATGGGTTGCGCCAGAAATGATGCTTGAGATCAGTGAGTATCAACTCCTGATGCTGTTGTTCATGATGCAGGCCCAGCTCCACCAGATCATATAATTCCTCGGCGAAACTTTGTGCCGATAAATACTCCATCATGTCGTCATCTATCGTTTTTCGGTAGCGCATGACTTCACCGAATGAAGGACGCGACAACACGCCGCGTTCCGGTCTCGGCTGGCGCGCGCCCACGCCGACATAATAGGAATTGAATAAGGTCTGGAACTGCGGATGAAACGGTTTTCTATCTGGGTAAACACGATTGAGAATAAACGTTTCAAAAAACCAAGTGGTATGGCCAAGATGCCATTTCACCGGGCTCGCATCGGCCATGGATTGCACCATGCAGTCTTCTTCAGTCAGCCCAGCGCAAAGCTGGAGAGTCTGATCACGTATGCGCTGATAACGTCTTAACAACCAAGTCTTGCTTTGCATAGGACTGATCGACTGGATTGGATAAGCTTGGATTCGTAGCTAACTGTAAGCAGGAAAATTTTGTTTCATGGGAGCTCCTTCGCGGTAAGGATTGAGTACAGCACACCGTATTTTGTGACGCGGAGGTAGGTGAATTGTTTATGCAAGTCGATAGTGGTGGCGCAAAATGATTGGACGCCGTTGCTAAATTATAGACAATGTGAAAAAAACGGTAGTTCAATTACTATTTTTTGGTTTTAGAATAACATCTTAAAAATTGAATATAATCAAATAGTTAATGAAATACAATAATTATTATTTGCGTCTTGCGCGGACACGACCTATAAAGAAATCGCTGAACCAAATTTAATTTTCTATTCCTTTTTGCAATCACCAATTCGTAGCAGGAGACATTTGTAAAACCGTTTTCATTTTCACTGTTTGTTACTCTGCGAATTTAACGCTCGTTATGTAAGAATTTCAGGGTTCGCCCGACTCATCACCGTGTTTACTAAATATTCAAGGAGACCGACATGAACACTAGACGCGTTATAACTTCTGCACTGCTTGTAGTTTCGCTGGCCGTCGGCGCAGCCATGCCATTCGCTATGGCCGAAATGCGCCCCGATGAAATGCTCATGCCATCGACCATGCCGGCTAAAAATGATATGGTCAGCAAGAAAGATTTTCTCGATATGGCCGGCAAGATGTGGGACAAAGCCGCTTCGGACATGAAAGTCAAAGACATGAAAACGATGAGCATGGAGGAATATAAAAATTTCTACGACAGTTATCTGAAGCGCTGATCGGCAGAGGTCATCATGCTCAAAGGTAAAACGGCATTCGTCACCAGATCGACAGGCTTGTGTATCGGAACAAGGTTGGCGGCAAGGCGTTAATCTGGTGATCAACGAGTTCGGCGATGCCTGAGAGATTGAGCGTCAGCGCGCCAAACTTGCCACCGAGCACAAAGTTGAAGTCATCTATAGCGCTACCGGCATATGCATTCCCGATGGC
>JAYVGF010000007.1:0-4803 GCA_043772415.1 Betaproteobacteria bacterium | reverse complement strand
CTATAACACCAATTTACCCAAAGTGACCGAGTATTCGGCTGAAATATCGCAAAACGAAAAATTATTTGCGCGCTTCAAGTCGCTTGCGGCGAGCGATGCGTTTCATGCTCTGACCAAGCCGCAGAAAAAAATTATCGAAAACGATTTGCGTGATTTCCGCCTCGGCGGTGCCGATTTGCCGGCCGACCAAAAGCCGCGCTTCGCCGAGCTGCAGGAAAAGCTGGCGGATCTAGGGGCGAAGTTTCAAGATAATGTACTCGACGCCACGAATGATTTTTCTTTAGTGATCGAAAATAAAAACGAGCTCGACGGCGTGCCGGACGATGTGTTGCAAGGTATGGCCGAAGAAGCGAAAAAAGATAATACGACCGGCTACAAAATTACCCTGCATTACCCCAGCTATATGCCGGTGATGCAATACGCGCACAACCGTGCGCTACGCGAAAAACTTTATCTTGCCTATGTCACGCGCGCGTCGGAATTAGGCAAGGCGGAATGGGACAACACCAAAGTTATTGAACAAATTCTTGCTTTGCGTAATGAACTCGCTGCCATGCTTGGTTATCACAACTTTGCCGAATATTCGCTCGCCACCAAGATGGCTAAGCGTCCAACACAGGTTATTGATTTTATTGAAGAAATTGCAATTAAAGCCAGGCCGTATGCAGAGCAAGATGTCAAAGATTTGCAAGCCTTTGCGCGCGAACAATTAAAAATCGACAAACTCGAATCGTGGGACATGGCTTATGCTTCAGAAAAATTGCGTGAGCAACGTTATGCATTTTCGGAACAAGAGGTGAAGCAATATTTTCCCGAGACAGTAGTATTGCCCGGCATGTTCAAAGTGGTGGAAACAATTTACGCCGTCAACATTCGTGCAGCCAAAGCGCCGGTGTGGAATAGCGACGTAAAATTTTTCGAGATACTGAATCTCGATGATCAACCTATCGGCCAGTTTTATCTTGACCTGTATGCGCGCAACAGCAAGCGTGGCGGGGCGTGGATGGACGACGCGATCACGCGGCGCAAAAAACAAAACGGCATTCAAATCCCCGTCGCCTATCTTACCTGCAATTTTTCCGCGCCAGTTGGCGGTAAGCCTGCGGTGTTTACCCACGACGAAGTCATCACTTTGTTCCACGAATTCGGCCACGGCCTGCATCATTTGCTCACGCAAATTGATGAAATCGGCGTGTCGGGCATCAACGGCGTCGAGTGGGACGCCGTCGAACTGCCCAGCCAATTCATGGAAAATTTTTGCTGGGAATGGGATGTGTTAAAACACATGACCAAGCATGTCGATAACGGCGCCATTTTGCCGAAAGAACTGTTCGACAAAATGATCGCGGCGAAAAATTTCCAAAGCGGCATGCAGACTATGCGCCAACTGGAGTTTTCCTTGTTCGATATGCGTTTGCATTACGATTACCAGCCGGAGAAAGAAACCCTGCTCGAATTACTCGACGAAGTACGCAAACATGTCGCGGTCGTATTTCCGCCGCACTTTAATCGCTTCGCCAATCAGTTCTCGCATATTTTCGGCGGCGGTTATGCGGCAGGTTATTACAGCTACAAATGGGCCGAAGTTTTGTCGGCCGATGCTTATGCCGCCTTTGAAGAAAACGGCGTGCTCGACGAAAAAACCGGCGACAAATTTCGCCGCGAGATACTCAGCATGGGCGGAAGCCGACCGGCGATGGAATCGTTCAAAGCGTTTCGCGGACGCGAACCGAGCATCGACGCATTACTTCGTCATAACGGCATGACGGCGTAATACGGCGGCGTAACCCGCCATAAAAAAACACGCTGTTCACTTCGTGTTTTGTTTTTCCCGGTGGGCGCTTCCGCCCTAGATCTCAAACGACTGCTTGAATTTTGTAGGCGCTTTGTGCATAGTATGCGTTAAGCATATTCTTCATGCAAAACAGGGGTTTACTGTGAGAAATATCACACTTTTGGTACTGATGTTGGCTGCCGCGATGAGCGCCCAAGCCGAACTGTATAAATGGACCGACAAATCCGGCGGCGTGCATTATTCCGATCAGCCGCCTGTGGGCGATGTACAAAAAGTCGAAAAGAAAAATATTGGTGGCAATGTCATTGAAGGTCAAGGCAATTTCGCCTTGGCAGATACGGCGCGCAAATTTCCGGTTACTCTTTATGTTCATGATTGTGGCGACATATGTATTAAGGCTAAGGATATCCTCACAAAACGCGGCATCCCCTTCGCACAAAAAAATCCTGAAACCTCTGCAATCGACGCTGCAGCATTGAAAAAATTAATCGGCACGCTTGAAGTGCCTACCATGACCATAGGCGAAGGTTCACCGCTTAAAGGTTATCTCGAAAGCACTTGGACCGCCGCGCTGGATTCGGCGGGCTATCCGAAAGTCAATCCATTAGCCCCGTCAGCAGTAAAAGCAGCAAACGAAAAAGCGGCGGCTGAAAAATTAGCGGCAGAAAAAATCGTAGTAGAAAAAGCCAAAGCTGAGGCCGACAAAAAAGTTGCCGATAAAAAAGAAGCAGAAGAAAAAGCAGCAAACGAAAAACCCCCAGCAAAATAATTACCCGCGCTAAAATGGGGCTATGAAATTAGCCACCTGGAACGTCAACTCCCTCAAAGTCCGCCTGCCGCATGTCATCGATTGGCTGGCGTCGCATCAGCCCGACGTGCTGTGCCTACAGGAAACCAAAACCGAAGACCATAAATTCCCTGTCGCTGAATTAGAAGCCACGGGTTATCAGCTCACATACGCCGGACAAAAAACCTATAACGGCGTCGCGCTGTTATCCAAAATCCCCGCGCAAAATATTACCGTCGGCATACCCGGTTATGACGATGAACAAAAGCGCGTATTGTCTGCCACCTTCAATGACGTGCGCGTCATCTGTGCTTACATCCCCAACGGCCAAGCGGTCGATTCGGAAAAATACCAATACAAATTAACCTGGCTCACGGCGTTAAATGCGTGGCTCAAAAACGAACTCACGCAACACCAGAATCTGGCTTTGCTCGGCGACTACAACATCGCACCGGAAGACCGCGACGTACACGACCCCGCAGCCTGGGTCGGCCAAGTGCTGGTCAGCGAACCCGAACGCGAAAAATTCCGCGAAATGTTGGCGATGGGGTTAAAAGATTCGTTTCGTTTATTCGAGCAGCCGGAAAAAAGTTATAGCTGGTGGGATTACCGCATGATGGGGTTTCGCCGCAACTTCGGTTTGCGCATTGACCACATTTTGTTAAGTGAAGCCCTCGCCACGCAATGCACATCTTGCATCATCGACAAAGATCCGCGCAAACTGGAGCGGCCTTCTGACCACGCGCCGGTGATGGCGGAAATTGCTTAAGGAGCTTTGTGCATATTGTGTCGCCAGTTTATTTCAATTCGGATGGCACAGTTCGGCCAAGATCGGTCATGTGAAAATTTCTCTGAAGTAGTTTGTTCCCCCCTTTTGCTAAGGGGGAGACTTTCTCTCATTAAATGTCTGCTTTTGTATTTCACGAACTTCCGTTTCGGATCGATTGCTGCCATTCAAAGCCTAAATTATAAGAACAAAAAAAAATGCCCCGCAAGCGGGGCATTTTTTATTCGCCGTAATACAAACATCACTTCGGCATGATGACGGTATCGATGGCGTGGATGACGCCGTTGCTGGCTTCGACATCGGCCTTCACTACGCTGGCCCCATCGACTTTCACCGCGCCGCCTTCGGCGTTGACTTGGATGCTCGAGCCTTGCACGCTTTTCACGTCGCCGCTTTTCACGTCCGCTGCCATCACCTTCCCAGGCACCACATGGTAGGTTAACACCGACGCTAACTTTTGTTTGTCGGCGAGTAACGCATCCAATGAGGCTTTGGGAATTTTGGCGAAGGCCGCGTCGGTCGGCGCGAACACGGTGAAAGGCCCTTTGCCTTTCAAGGTGTCGGTCAAGCCAGCCGCTTTGATGGCGGTGACTAAAGTGTTGAAGGAACCCCCGGCCATCGCGGTATCGACGATGTCGCCACCTGCGCGAGCGGAGAGAGAAAGCGTGGAAGCCAGCAGCGTGGCGCCTACGATCATAGATTTAAGAATTGATTTCATATTACCTCCGAGTAAATAAAGTTGAACAATCCCCAGGCACACTTACGACTGCCATGTATTTCTAAAAGTTCAGGGTTGGTCAATAACTATTTGATTTTATTGATAAATTATTTGCCGCAGCGCAGGAGAATTACCCTGTCATGAGAATAAAAAATGTTCGCACAGGCGGTCAGAAATTTGCGCTATGACTTTGAAGCGTCGCCTACCAATCAAGAAAAATCAGATGGCTGCCCAAGGCCAATGTTGTTCCCTCTCGCCCTATTTCAAAGTTCGTGCCGGCAAATTGGCGGAATTCAAAAAGCTGACTGAAGCTTTTACCGAAAAAACCTAAACCGAAACGCAATGTTTGTACTACGGCTTTTGTTTTGACGGCGACATCGCCCATTGCCGCGAAGGCTATGCGGATGCGGCGGCGCTGTTACATCATTTGGGCAACGTGGATGACTTGTTGAAGCAAGCGCTAAAAATGTCCGACATCACGCGACTCGAAGTGCATGGGCCGGCGGATGAATTGGAAAAATTGCGCGCGCCGTTAGCCGCATTGAAGCCGCAGATGTTCACTGTCGAAGTCGGATTTCGGTGTTGAAAAAAGAGCATCGTGGGGATGGGTGGCATCGTAACCCGGATGGAATGGAATGAAATGAAATCCGGAGCATCCCCCTCGGATTCCGCAACGCTGCATCCAGGCCACACATATTTTTTGCTTACCCTTTGTC
>JAYVGF010000006.1:0-3695 GCA_043772415.1 Betaproteobacteria bacterium | reverse complement strand
GCATGATGTGGTTACCGGTTGGTTGGTAAAAAACTAAACATAATCAATTAGTTACAAACTAATTGGTTATGTTGCGAAGCATCATTTTACCAGTGTTATCGGTACATCGGTCAGATGGATGACTTTGGTCGCCACCGAGCCGATAACCAGATTGGAAATCGCGCCCGCGCCGCGCGTGCCCATCACGATTTGATCGCAGCCTATTTGTTTGGCGTAAGCGGTGATGGTTTCCGCCGCGCTGCCGACGCCGATGTGAAATTCATAAGGAATTTTTTTCGCGTCGAGAATATCGCGCGCCGATTGCAACGCCAGGATGCCTTCGTCGTGATGCCAGTCATTGATTTGTTCCTGGCTGACGAACATTTTTACGTGGCCCGATATGACTTCCGGTTGCACGTTGAGCAAATGGATTTCGGTTTTTACGCCAGCCGCGATTTTGGTGGCGTAAATCACTGCATGGTTAGAATTGTCCGAGCCGTCAACGGGGATGAGTAGATTCATCTTATGGCCTCAATCTTTTTTCGTGGAATTAGAAGCGGATTTGTCCGAATGCGCCAGATCCACCAGATTGGTCTCGGTTTTTGCGACGTGTAGCCGTTCACCACGCTTCTTGAGGATGCTGCCTACGCTAATCACCAGCAAAGCGAAAACCACCGGCGCGATACTCGGCGCGTACGGAATATTTTGCGCGGTCCAATCTTTAATGGCCGGGTCGGTGAACAGCATTTGCCCCGCGACAAAACCCAGCAGCGCGGCACCAACGGTGATGAAAATAGGAAAGCGATCCATTAATTTCAACGCCAAGGTGCTGCCGTAGAGCACGATGGGGATGCTGATGAGCAAACCGATGACGATCAGCAACATACTGCCGTGCGCTGCCGCGGCGACAGCGAGTACGTTGTCGAGGCTCATCACCACGTCGGCGATGATGATGGTTTTGATCGCTACGGCCAACGAGCCAGCTGCCACTAAACTGCCGTCCGCCTCGCTGTGCCCGTGTTCCGGCACCAATAGCTTGATACCTATCCAAATCAGCAGCAGGCTGCCGACTATTTTGAGATAAGGAATGCCGAGCAGGTATAGCGCAGTGATAGTGAGTATGGAGCGTATGATGATCGCCGCCGCCGCACCGAACAGGATGGCTTTTTTCTGCTGTGCTTTCGGCAGATTGCGGCACGCGAGCGCGATGACCACAGCATTGTCGCCGCCGAGTAATAAATCAATTCCGATAATTTGCAGCAGGGCAACCCAAGTTTTGGGTTCAAGGAAAATTTCAAACATTTTTTTTGATGGACAAACAAATGATAAGACGACACTATAAAATATTAAGCTGCATATGTCACCAACGCTGATTAAGCGAATTATCGTAACTAATTGATTATATTGAATATTTTATTATGCGTAAACAAGTAAATAAATGGCTGGTGTGTTTCTGCCTGATAGCGGCGAGCAGCGCGAATGTTATTGCAGCTGGTGATGACGATTTTATCGCCGCCCGCGACGCCTATCGCGCGCGCGATCAAAAGCAGTTGGACAAGCTGGTGCCGAAATTGCAAGGCTATTTGCTGGAATCCTATGCGCAGTATTGGCAAATCATGGCGCATATCAAAGAAGCCAGCGCGACTGAGGTGCGGCGATTTGTCAGCGATTTTGCCGACACGCCCTTGGCCGACGCATTGCTCGGTGAATGGTTGCGCCAACAGGGCCAACAAAAAAACTGGGAAGCGTTAGATGCGGATTTTGCCAAACTGAAAAATCCCGATGCGGAATTGAGTTGCTTCTCGCTGCAAGCGCGTATGGCGGCGAAAGACCCGGACGCACTAAAAGAAGCCCGCACATTTTGGTTGAACGGAAAATCACAACCGGATAGTTGCCAACCGGTGTTCGACGCCATGATGACTCAGCGTGTGATTATGGCGCCGGATGTATGGATGCGTATCCGTTTGGCATTGGAGGCCGGACAAGTTAGCCTTGCGCGCAGGTTGAACAACAATCTGCCGCCGAATGAACAGATGAATGACATGCAACTCGCCGCCGCTTACGACACACCGCAATTGCTGCTGGATAAAAATAATTTCGATTACAAATCGCGCGGCGGACGTGAAGTCGCCATGTTCGCCGTACACCGCCTGGCGCATACGCAATCCTCGCTGGCTGCTTTGCGTTGGGCTGCGCTGCAGGAAAAATTCAGTCAGTCGGAACGCAGCTACGTGTGGGGCTTGATTGGTTTTGAAGGCGCTCGCAATCATGAACCGTTGGCGATTGATTGGTACCGTAATGCCGAAGTGAGCAATATGTCTGACACCCAACTCGCCTGGCGCGCGCGCGCCGCTTTACGCGTGCAAGCGTGGGGCGACGTATTGGCCAGCATCGAACAACTATCGCCGCCGGAACAACGTGAAAGTAACTGGCGCTATTGGAAAGGCCGCGCCTTAAAAGAATTAGGCCGTATCGAAGCGGCGAATGAAATCCTCAAGCCGTTGTCGCGCGAATTCTTATATTACGGCTTGCTCGCGGCAGAAGAAATCGGCGCGCCCGCATTGACTTTGCCCGCGACAGAAGCGAAAGCGTCAGCAGATGAAATGAAAACGGTCGAACAAAAGCCGGACATCCAACGCGCCCTAGCATTGCACCGCTTGGGCATGGATACCGAAGGCACTAAGGAATGGATCGCGGCGGTGAAAAGCTTGAACGACGGACAACTGTTGGCCGCGTCGGAATTGGCGCGCAAAGCCAATTGGCCCGAGCGTTCCATCAATACTTCTGACAAAACGCAAACTGCGCATGATTTCAGTTTGCGCTATCCCACGCCGTTCGAAACGAACATGCGCGAATACTCGAAAAAGCACGGCGTCGATGAAGCCTGGGTATTTGGTTTAGTGCGGCAGGAAAGCCGCTTCATGGCGGATGTGCGCTCGCGTGCAGGGGCGATGGGCTTGATGCAAATCATGCCCGCGACGGGGCAGTGGCTGGCAAAAAAAGCCGGCCTGAAAAATTTCCAAACCAGCACCACGATACAACCCGAAGTAAATATTTCGCTCGGTACCTATTATTTGAAATATTTACTTGAAGAGTTGGCGCATCCGGTGTTGGCAACTGCCGCTTATAACGCCGGGCCATCGCGCGCGAAACGTTGGCGCGATGATAAGCCGATTGACGGCGCGATTTACGCAGAGACCATACCTTTTACCGAAACGCGCGATTACGTAAAGAAAGTCATGAGCAATACGCAGTTTTATACTGCGCGCCTCGGCTTGCCGATGCAATCATTGAAGCTGCGTTTGGGCACGATTCCGTCGCGTCCGAACGGCACGGCAGATGCGGATAGCACCAGGCCTGATTGAAAAATCCGTCAGTGATGTGTCGGCCTGCTTGAGTGGCAATCGAAGCAAGAATTCACTTCCCTTTTCTTTTGACGGGAAGGGACGAAGGAAAAGAAGCGCCGGGTTGTGACCCCACGCTAGTCTTCCTATTGAAAGGGATGGGATTGTGTAGGGAGCGCTGGCGCACCATAGCGTGAGATGCGGGCGAGAGGTTGGATGCCCCCGGTATTGGTGCGCGAGCGCACCCAACGCGCAGCTCCGCTAGCAGAAATATTAAAATGGAACAATGAAAGTCCCTTCCCCCTTGACGGGGGAAGGTTAGGATGGGGGTGATGGTGCAGGCTGCACAGACACTCATCCCCACCCTTACCC
>JAYVGF010000005.1:0-4555 GCA_043772415.1 Betaproteobacteria bacterium | reverse complement strand
TACTTATTGCGGGCTACGCTGGCTACGCGGCCTTGGGCGGTGTAAGACCAGACGGTGCTGCCGGATTCGTCGGTGAGGTGGGTGAGAATGTTAGCGGGGAGTGGCGCGCACATGGGTGTTTTTTATTTGTTAGTCAGGATTTATTTGAATGCGGTTTTTTTGCGTCGCAATTTGTAAGCGCAGTGCGGGCACACCTGCTACAAAACATTTCGAACCTGGCTCCTTTGATTCTCCACTAAATCGGACCTCGCTCAATCGGGAGGATGCTTTTTATTAAACCGTCCCAATGTATCCATAACGCCTAAAAAACCAATAATAAATCCAAACATGCTGAACAACCCTGAATACTCTAGCTGACTCAGCGGGGGTAGCCAAATAAAAGCATTCATCCAGATCACTCCGATCAACACTATCACTCTACTTCTAACCACCTGATTTTTTGGCCACTTCAAAAGCATGAGCAATCATAAGTTTTAGTGAAACATACATCTATGCCAGCTGAGGCTCCCCACCCGAGCCCTGGGCTGAATTTTCCTCCACCTCCGCTAATACCACCAGAGCCTGCAGTAATTTGTGCGCCCGCACTTGCGCCCATCCCAACATCTCCACCAACACCAAACGACATCGAAACTCCAGGTTCGGCACCGCCACCAAGAGTGCCACTAATATTTGCCCCAGCGCCAGCATAAAATCCCATCCCTGTACGCACACAAGTTTGTATATATTTACATTTCTGCCCATTAGAACCAATTACGCCACCGGCGCCTAGGCTTCCTCCAAACACTAGGAATTGACCAGATACTTGAACTCCTCCCGACACATTTGTATCGAACAGGCCTAGTGGATCGGTCTTGCTAATTGGGTTGCCATTTACATAAGCATAAGTATTCATCCCACCCTGCAACCCAATCGGATCACTCTGTTGGTAGCGTCCTGTAGCCGGGTTGTAATCCCTAAAGTAATTGTAATGCAGCCCGCTCTCGGCGTCGTAGTATTGGCCGGGGTATCTGAGATTGAAGGTGACTTGGTTGCCGTCGCCGTCCGGGTCTTGGTTGGGTTTGAGGTTGCCGTAGTTCGCGCTGTTCCAGCTCCACACGACTTTGCCTATGGCGTCTTTGAGTTGCCGGGGCGTGTTGAGGTGGTCGGTGTCGATGGTGTAGAGCATGCGGTTCTTTTTTACCATGGCGATAGGCATAGCGTCCAGCCAGAACCATTCCTGCACCGGTTTGCCGTTGGCGTCGTATTCGCCTTCTAATCTGTTGTCGCTGTAGGTGAATATAGTGTCGGGGTCGGCGACGGCTTTGAGTTGTTTGACGCTATTCAGAATGGTGGTGGCATCAACGACAATGCCGACGAGATCGACGATTTGGATGCGGGCAGGCAGCGGTTGTTCATCGACCAACAAGGCTTGTTCCACACTAACGCGTAGGGGAATTTTACCTTTGCTGGGTTTGGTAAACCCGACTAGGTCTTGCAGGTCGAGTAAGTCGTCGTCGTTAATGACGCCATCACGGTTGCAATCGGCCGCGGCGACGGCAGGTTTTTTGCCGGAGAGGATCTGGCTCAATGCGGTGAGGTCGTTTTTGTTGATGCGGCGGTCGCCGTTGATGTCGCAATAAAGTATCGGGGCGGGCGGCGGCGGGGGCGCGGGCGGTACGAGGTCGCCTTGGGGCTTGAGTTTGGCTACGCGCTCGCCCAGGCCGTTGTAACTGTAGCGGGCGTTGATGTTGAGTTGCCGACTGGGTTTCAGCGGGTTAAGCGGCAGCAGGGATAGTTCCACCAGCCGGCCTTGGGCGTCGTAGGTCATGGCCAGGTTACCGTCGCTGGTGAGAGAGCCGTTGGTGTCGTAATCCTGGCTGAGCGGTTTGCCGCTGGCGGTTATCATGGTTAAACGATTGCTCGCGCCGCTGATGCTGTAAAGGCTGGCGGCGGTGCCTTCTATTGCGCTGGTGCGGTTACCCGTTGCGTCATAAGCATAGCCGAAGCGCGAGGCTGCGTCTGCATCGCCCGTTAGGCGGTCAAGATTATCGTAGGCGTAGGTGCGGCCGTAGGCGCCTGCAATCCGGCTGGCGTCGTCGTAACTCACTGCGCCTATCGGGTTGGCCGTCATCCTGCCATCTTGGTCGTAGCTGCGGGTGACGAGATTATTGCGCCGGTCTTTCCAGGATTTGATCGGGCCGAAGGCTTGGTATTGGATGTCGGACATGGCGGCGACGCCGTTGATGGTCACAAAGTTGACGCGGCCATTGGCGTTGTAGCCGTATTGGATGACGCTGCCTGAGGCGGGCGATTGGCTATATAACCTGCCTGCGCTGTCGTATAAATAGCCGGTAATCAGGGTGACTTCGGCTTTACCGAAACCGGTTTTTTGTACTTTGGTTTCTACTCGGCTCAGCGCATTGTAGCCCCAAGCGGTGGAACCTGATGTATCGGCCATCGCGCTGAGCCGTCCGATGCCATTGATACCTTGGTCATACGCATAGCCGATTACGCTGCCGTCGGCGCGCGTGGTTTTGGTGAGGCGGTTGAGCGCGTCGTATTGGTAGAGCGTAATTTGGCCTTTTGCGTCGGTGTGTTTGGTGCGGTTGCCTGCGGCGTCGAATTCGTCTTTTTGCACGCCGCTATCCGGGCTGCTGGTCTGGCTGACATTATCGAGGCCGTCGTTGATATAGGTCGTGGTGAGGCGGCGCGGGTCGGTCACGGTGGCCAATTTATCCAGCGCGGTGTAGGTGAAATCGGTATTGCCTTGGTTGGCGTCGGTGATCTTTGCTAAACGATTTAATGCATCGTATTGACGCAAAGTAGTATGCGCTAACGGATCAGTTATCGACGTGAGGTTGCCATTGTTGTCGTAATCGAAAGCCGTGGTTTGCTGGGTTGCGCCGATGGTTTTGGTCAGCCGGTTGAGCGTGTTGTATTCGCGCTTGAGGATTTGTGTTTGTTGGTTATTGTTGTTGTACACGGCCTCTTGTTTGCGGTTGCCCATTTGGTCGAGATCGAACACGACTTTGTTGTTGTCCGTATCGTGGATTTCATTCAGGCGATGGGCGATGTCGTAAAAATATTTCACATAGCTGCCATCCGGGCGCGTGAGCTTGCTCAACATGCCCGCCGGGTCGTACTCATAACCCATTGTTTCGGTTGATTTTTTCTGCGTAATAATTCGTCCGCGCAAATCGTATTCGAGCTTGGTGATCAAGCCATTGGGATCGACTATGGTGAGCGGGCGGCCATGCTGATCATGCTCGGAAATACGCGTGATGTGATTGAGCGCATTGGTGATTGTTTTCAAATTACCTGTGGCATCGTCGTATTCATATTTGGTGATGTCGGTTACGTCGGTGCGTGGGCCATTGGCGCTTAGTACCTGACCGTTCGGGTTGTAGGTGTAAGCCCAGGTTCTTTTTTTGCCAGTAGGGGTGTCGGTAATAGTTTTATTCAGCAACGTGCCTTCGGCAGCATCATATATAAAATCGGTTACCCGCCCTGTCTCGGTAATCTTGGTCGGCAGGCGGAAAGTGGGATGCCATTCTGTGCTGGTGGTACGCGCTTCAGCTTTGCCGACCGCTTCGGTGCGGCTGGTTTCCAGGCCACGGGCGTTAAAGCTGTATTGGGTTTGATTGCCTTTGAAGTCGGTGCGGCTGGCGACAAAACCGTTGGCATCATAGGTGCGCGCGAAATTCGGCCCGCATTTATCGCACACTATGCCAGTGATACCAGTATTTTTGCTCACACCGTGCTGACGGATAAACGTATAAGTGCGCTGGTTGCCCCAGGTGTCGATGACGGTGGTGGTATTCGGGGCATAGACTAAGCTGACGGCGTCGATGGCAACGCCATGTTCCGAGGTCACCGCCCTGCCGCTGGCGTCGTAAGTCCAGGTGGCGTAACGCTGATTATTTTCATCAACAATACCCGTTAGCGCATAGGGGAAAGCCGGTTTTTCGTAAACATATTGGCGGGTTTTTTGATCCGGATAGGTGACGGATGCTAACGCGCCATTGGCTTGATAAGCGTAGCTAAAAACTTTACCGGCGGGGTCGGTCAAGGTGCTTAACCAGCCTTGGCTGTTGTAGGTAAATGTCAGGCTGCGATTGTAAGCATCGGACACAATACTGAGTTGACGTCCATTATAGGCAAGCGTGTGGCTGATACCGGCCCGGTTGGTGACAGCGCGCAACAAACCATCGTTGTCGTAGGTTTCAGTCTCGTCTTTATTGTTGAAGTATTGCCAGCCGCTACCGGTTTTAACCAAGCGCTCGCTCACGTCGGCGTCGCTCACATAACCGCCATTCCCAGGCCGGAAAGTGTAAATACGCCCGTCATGGCGCACCACCTTAACTAGGCCGGGAGAAGTCACGCTATCAATACGACGGTCGTAGGTGCTGAGCCACTTTTGCCCTATCGTCCCTGTCGGAGCCGTGGTGCTGCTGTTGTAATACCGCGCAAAACTTAGGGGGAAATGCCCTACGCCAATATAATCGTCTTCACGCTGGAATTTATTTCCGGTACCGACATTGATCGGGTTACCGACTGATGTTTTGCCCGAAGCATC
>JAYVGF010000004.1:0-8609 GCA_043772415.1 Betaproteobacteria bacterium | reverse complement strand
GGCCGCTTGTTTGAAGGCACGCCAGAGCAAATGAGCGCGTCGCTGGAAAAACTGGCGCGCTTGAACAAAAATACGAAAATTTACTGCGGCCATGAATATACTTTGGCCAATATCACTTTCGCCAAGGCAGTCGAACCGGCTAATAAAAACATTACTGACCGCGAAAAACGCGAAGCGGCAAAGCGCGTAGCGAATCAACCCACCCTGCCCTCGACCATAGGTGAAGAGCTGGAAACCAACCCGTTTTTACGCTGTGCTGAACCTGCCGTGATTGAAGCGGCTGAAAAATACGCCGGTAAATCGCTCAATAATAAAATCGCCGTGTTCGCCGCATTGCGCGAATGGAAAAATAATTTCTGACAATTCCATGCCTAAAAATTTTGCTATTTCCCCTGCTGTCATTACCGACGTCCCTCTGATTCTTTCCTTGATCCGTGAATTGGCAGAATACGAAGAACTGTCGCATATGGTCGTCGCCACGGAGGACATGTTGCGCGAGCAACTTTTCGGCGCACAGCCCGTCGCGCACGTTGTGATCGCGCGCGAAAATAATATTCCGGTCGGCTTTGCCTTATTTTTCTGGAATTTTTCTACTTTTCTAGGCAAACCTGGTTTGTATCTGGAAGATTTATTTGTACGCCCAGAATTTCGCGCCAAGGGTTACGGCAAAGCGCTGTTGATGCACTTAGCCGCCATGGCGAAAAAGCGCGGCTGCGGTCGCTTCGAATGGTCGGTGCTGGATTGGAATACGCCGGCGATCAAGTTTTACCTAAGCCTCGGCGCGGTGAATATGAAGGAATGGAATCTATATCGCGTGACCGGCGACGCGCTGGATCATTTGGCGCGCCAATCCGAGCTGTAAACCCCTTGCTTGACCGCCAGCCAGCCTTCCCTTAGCATTAGCTTAGTGTTTTTGCGTCCTGCGAAAACAAAAAAGTTGAATATAATCAATATGTTATATAAAGCCCTTAGGGGAATCGCCGGTTTATTGCTGGCCTTGTCCCCCGCCAGCTTTTTGCACGCTGAAACCAGCCAAGTGACTGTTCCGGCGGAACAATCCGCAAACTTAGCGACGCCGATTGCGGCGCCTGCGGTAAAAATGCCGAACCAAAATAATAGCGTAGCGCCATTAGCCGACCCGACGCCCACGACGACGGTATTCCCGGAATTAAAAGAAGACAACCAATTATCCCAACCCGCAGCCGACGCAGCGTCGGTTCCGGGCAGCAACAAGGAAACCGCGCCAGCCGAACCGGCCGACATCGTGCTGCCGCAAAATTTGCCCGCCGATATTCCCGCTTATGTACCGCCGCAAATTATCGACGCCGTGCATTCCGATTTATGGGAGCGCATCCGCAAAGGTTATGGCATCGGCAACTTCACCAGTCCGTTAACCGCGAATCACCTTACCTGGTACGCCGGTCGGCCGGATTATTTCCAGCGTATGACCGACCGCAGCGCGCGTTACCTGTATTACATCGTCGAAGAAGTGCAAAAGCGCGGCATGCCGACCGAGATCGCCTTGTTGCCCATGATCGAAAGCGCGTTTAATCCGCAGGCTTATTCACGCAGCCACGCCTCGGGCATTTGGCAATTCGTTCCCGCCACCGGCAAGCAATACGGCTTGCAACAAAATTGGTGGTATGACGGCCGCCGCGACGTGCTGGCCTCGACGCGCTCGGCGCTCAACTATTTGCAAAAACTGCAGCGCCAATTCGGCAGTTGGGATCTCGCCCTCGCTGCTTACAATTGCGGCGAAGGTACGGTCGGCCGCGCCATAGCTGCTAACGCCGCGCAAGGTTTACCGACCGATTACAAGAGTCTTTCCCTGCCCGACGAAGCGCGCAACTACGTGCCGAAATTAATGGCGGTGAAAAAACTCATCAGCGAACCGGGACAATATGGACTTGCGTTGCTGCATGTACCGAATACGCCCTACTTCACCACTATCGATATGCGTCAGCACATCGACACCAAACTCGCGGCGGAATTTGCGCTGATGACAGTGAATGATTTCGCTGCGCTCAACCCCGGCTACAGCAAACCGGTCATCAGCGGCCACAGCCCGCATCTGGTGTTGCCGGTTGATCGCGTCGAGTCGTTCGTGCGCAGCCTGTCGCAATACACCCAGCCGCTAGTGTCGTGGCAAGTGTATCAAGCACCGCACGGACAAACGCTGGATGACATCGCGCGCCGCTTCAACACCAGCGTCAGCCATTTGCGTGCGCACAATCCGATAGATGAAAAACGCAACAAATTAAATGGTGCGCATACTTTATTGGTGCCGATTGCATTCAAGCGCCCTGGCGCGCAGCTTGATCAAGCGGCCAATGCTGCAGTTGTCCCCGCCGCGCCTGTAGCGCCGGCTGAAACCAGCGTCGGCGCTGAAGCCTATACGGTTGTGCAAGGCGATAGCTTGTACGGCATCGCGCGACGCCACGGTATGAAAGTGGATGACTTGATGGCAATCAACGGCCTCGATAGCCACGCACTGAAGCTCGGCCAAATCATCCGCTTGCAGACGGGCCAAAATAAAATAAATAATACGACGTCGGCCGTCCATGCGATTACCGGCACCGATGCCGCCGCGCCCACGCACGTTGCGCCACCTGTTGCTGTAGTAAACACGCCGAGCAAGGCCAGCCAAAAAACCTATATGGTGCAATACGGCGATACGGTGTATGGCATCGCGCGACAGTTCGGTATCGCCATGGCCGATCTATTAAGCCTGAATAACCTCAGCGTGTCACATACCCTCAAGCCCGGCATGACGATGAAAATTTCGTCAGCGAACTAACCAGCCTTGCGAAAAAAATTAATGGCCCGGATTCATCCGGGCTTTTTTCTGCACCTCAATATCCACAAAACGCCAACCATGATGCATGAACGGATGTTTTTTGTAGCCCGTCACCCACGGTTGCACCAACTGGCTGCGTTGCATCACCGCTTGCAATTTCCACGGCGCGTACACCAGCATGAGGTTGACCATTTTCTGATACAACTTTTGCCGCTCCGGCGTATCGGGCATGCTCGCCGCCAAATCGTACAGCACGTCGTAAGCGGGCAAACTGAAACGGGCGTAATTGCCTTGATTGATACTTGAAGTGGTGAGAAGCTGCAAGAAATTTTCGCCATCAGGGTAATCCGCCACCCAGCCATAAGGATTGATCTGAAACTCCCCTGCCCGCACCATTTTGCGCAGGTCTTCCAGTTTTACTTTATGCAAATGGGTTTTGATGCCGACGGCGGTCATGCATTTTTTCCATAGCTCATCTTGCGGACGATATTCCGCCGTCGGCGGCAAGGAGATTTGCAAATCCAGCGGCGAGCCGTCAGGCATATCGCGCCAGCCGTCGCCGTCTTTATCCACATAGCCGTAAAGATCGAGCAAGGCCTTGGCTTTGGCCGGGCTGTATTGATTGATATTACTTTTGAAGATCGGATCGTAACCGATCACCGAGGGCGGAAACGGCGACTCGATGCGCAGGGCTTGGCTTTTGCGGATGATGGATAGTTCTTCGCCGACGTTGTAAGCCAAGCCTATCGCGCGCCGCAGCGCGATTTTTTCCGGCGTGTAGCCACCGGTCATCGGGTGTTCCATGTTGAATGAGGTGTAGCGCATATGCGCTTCTTCATCAGCGACGCGATAAATGCCCTTGCGCGCGAGATGTGGCGCAACCTTGCCGGAGACCACGGCTTGGGAAACAAATTCGTCCGGCACTGGCGCAATGTAATCGTGTTCGCCATTAAGAAACGCCAACCAACGCGGCTGCGGCTCTTCCACCACATAGACTTCAACGCGGCCGATGTTGGGTAATTTTTTTCCGTTCAGCGCTTTCACTATCGCTTCATCACCGGGAAAATCTTTTACCTCGGCACGGAAAATTTCTTCACGGTAATCTGGGTTGGCTTCAAGCACTATCTTGCTGCTGCGCTTCCATTCTTTCAGCATGAACGGCCCGGTGCCGACCGGGTGCGCGCCGACTTCGCTGCCATACGCCTCCACTACTTCACGCGCCATCGCACTGGTGGCCGGCAGCGCGAAGTTGAACAGGAATTTGTAATCCGGCTTGTTGAGTTTGATGCGCAAAGTGTATCGGTCGATCACTTCGATGCCTTCAATCGGCGCATCGTAATCAAAACGATTATTTTTTTTCGCCTGCGCCATTGTCGCATCGGCACCGCGTATTTTTCCTTCAAACAAAAATAACCATTGCGACTTATTTTTCGGATCAAAAATTCGCTTCAAAGTGTAAGCATAATCCTGCGCGATGAGCTCGCGTTTTTTGCCATTAAATGCTTTATCCGAAGTGAAGTAAATATTTGATTTTATTGAGAAAATATAAGTCGCGCCATTGTCGTTAACTTGCGGCATGGCATTCAAAGTATTGGGAATTAACTTCGCCGGTCGCGCGAGATAATCGTACGCCAACATGGGATCGAAAATACTTTCGGTAAACCAGGCAGACGGCTGGTCGGCCCACACCACGGGATCGAAATCGGTTTCCGCCGTCGGCAACGCCACGCGCAAAATTTTATTGGGATCGGCGGCGTAAATTTGGGAGCAACCGACTCCGAGCATAAAAATTATTAGCAGGCGTAGGGTGGGCAAAGCATAGCGTGCCCACGCGGATAACCTGCAACAATAATAATTCTGTAAGCCACGGGACAATAGCCGCATAAAAAATAGAAGCAATCGAGGGGGCGGAATCGCAGCGTGGGCACGCTGCGCTTTGCCCACCCTACGCATCAAGCAGCCTTGCGCTGCCAGCCCTTAGGAATGGCGCCGAGAAGTTTTTGTGTGTACGGATGTTGCGGCGATTTATAAATGGTATCCGAGTCGGCCATCTCGACCAGCTCGCCGTTGGACAGCACCATCACTTGATCGGAAATGTATTTCACCACCGATAAATCGTGCGAAATAAAAATATAGCTCATGTGGAATTCGTCCTGCAGATCCTGCAACAGGTTCAACACTTGCGCTTGCACCGAAACGTCGAGCGCAGACACCGATTCGTCGCAAACGATAATATCCGGCTTCAAGGTCAGGCAGCGCGCAATGGCGATACGCTGGCGCTGACCGCCGGAAAATTCATGCGGATATTTTGCCAGCGAAGTCTCGGGCAAGCTGACGCGTTTCAATAATGCGACGGCCATATCAAGCCTATCGCTATCGCTGCTGCCGATGCCGTGGATTTGCATCGGCTCGGTGAGAATTTGACCGATGGTGAAACGCGGGTTAAGCGACGCATAGGGATTCTGGAAAATAATCTGAATGCGACGGCGGTATTGCATGAAATCTTCCGGCGACATGGCGAGAATGTTTTTTCCCTCGAAGATCACTTCGCCGCCATTGGCTTCGAGCAAACGCATAATGGTCAGGCCGATGGTGGTTTTGCCCGAGCCGGACTCACCGACCAAGCCGAGCGTTTTGCCTTTGGCTAATTTGAACGAGACGTTTTTTACTGCGGGCACTACACGTTTGCTGAACAAACCTGTTTTAAGACTGAAGTTTTTACTGAGATTATTTACTTCGAGAATAATTTTATCGTCGGCAGTCACGCCGCGTTTACGTTCCTGCTGATGCTTAAGTGGTTCATTATTTTTATTCATAAAATCACTTACCACCGGCAGGCGCATCGGGCGTTTGTCGATATGCGGACGGCATTCGAGCAGCGCTTGCGTGTACGGGTTCTGCGCGTTCTCAAAAATATTCTGCGTGGTGTTGGCTTCCTGCACTTCGCCGTTACGCATCACCACGACGTGGTCAGCGATCTCGCCTACCAGCGCGAGATCATGCGTGATGAACAACAATGACATTTTGTGTTTTTGCCGCAGCTTGTCGAGCAATTGCAGAATTTGTTTTTGGATCGTGACATCGAGCGCGGTGGTCGGCTCATCGGCGATAAGCAGCTTGGGTTCGCAGGCGATGGCAATGGCGATCATGACACGCTGTTGCTGGCCGCCGGACAATTCATGCGGATAAGAATTGACGCGTAACTCCGGCGACGGAATCCCGACTTCATTCATCAATTCGACTGCGCGCTTTTTCGCTTCGGCATTATTCATATGCAAATGCAGACGTAACACCTCGGCGATTTGTTCGCCGACGGTGAATACCGGGTTGAGCGAGGTCATCGGCTCCTGGAAAATCATGCATATATCTTTGCCGCGCAAATTCTGCATCGTCTGCCTATCCGCGCCGACGATATTTTTGCCATTAAATAATATTTCGCTGCCGGGCAAAATCTTCGCTGTCTCCGGCGGCAACAAGCCGAGTATCGATAATGCACTCACCGATTTACCGCTGCCCGATTCGCCTACCAGTGCGACGCTGCTGTTATACGGCACATTGAAACTGACGCCCTTCACTGCTTCAAACGTGGTGTGTTTGTCGATCTTGAAAGTGACGCGCAGGTTTTTGACTTCGAGCAAATTATTTTCAGCCATGGTGTTTTCGCTTATTTAAGTTTGGGGTCGAGCGCGTCGCGCAAGGCGTCGGTAAACAGGCTGAACGCCGTCACCAGCGCCGCCATACTGAGTCCGGCTGCGGCGAGTTGCCACCACTTGCCGATGACTAATTCGTTCTGCGCTTCGGCCAACATGGTGCCCCACGACACCATTTCCACCGGCACACCGAAACCGAGAAAACTCAGGATCACTTCGGCCTTGATGAATTGCACCACATGCGACGACAACTGTACCAGCACGACGTGGCTGACGTTGGGCAAGATGTGCACGAACATGCGACGGAAGTGCGTTGCGCCGATGGCTTCCGCCGCGCGCACGTATTCGCGCGAGCGATGCTTGATGTATTCGGCACGGATCAAACGATAAATGCCGGTCCAGCCGGTAATGGAGAGTATGGCGATGACCGACGGCAAGCCTTTGTATTTCGCCAACACCGCCGCCAGCGCCAACACCAGCAAGATGTAAGGAATGGAAGTGAACACGTTATAAACGAATTCACACGCGTCGCCGATCTTGCCGCCGTAGTAGCCTGAAATCGCGCCGAGAAATGTGCCGATGACCACCGCAAAAAAGGAAGCGATGAGCCCTACAAAGATGGACACCTCTGCACCCTTGATGGCTTTCTGGATCACGTCATGGCCCCACTTGTCGCCGCCGAACGGCAGCGTGTCGGCGCGCGGGGTTTCCGTAGTCTTATATTTTTTCGCCAGCTCTTCCCATTCCTTGTAGCGCGGCGCGAGCGGATCAATATCGGACAAGTCCGCTACGACTTGTTTTTCTTTGTTCAACTCTTCCAGCTTTTTGCTCGACGCCGCTTCGAGATTTTCCTGGCCGGATAAAAAGCTGGGGTTGGCATACGACACGCCGACTTCCTTATTCCAGTCTTTGGCGATCAGGCCCAAGGACGACGCGAGAATCATCAAAATAAATAACGCGACGACGATGCCGGACACCGTGCCGACGCGATCGTCTTTTAATTTGCGCCATGCTAGTCGCCATAAGCCTGGCGATTTTTCTCTCAGTTTTACGTCAGCAGTAATAGCATTCATAAGTATTTGATTATACTAAGTTATTTGAAAGACACGCGAGGATCGACCCACTTGTACAACACATCAACCAACAAGGTGAGCAACATGGTAAAAATGGAAACATAAATCGTGATGGCTTTGATGACCGGAAAATCGCTGCGCTCGACGGCGGTGATGACTTCACGACCGAGACCGGGAATGGAGAAAAATTTTTCCAGCAAAAACGATTCGATGAGCAGACCGGGCAATAAATACGCAACGTAAGTCAGAATCGGAATCATCGCGTTGCGCAACACGTGCTTGAACATGATAGTTTTTTCCGACAAGCCTTTGGCGCGGCCAGTGCGCACATAATCCTGACTGATTTCATCGAGGAAAAAAGTGCGGTACAAACGCAAAGTCGGCGCGAGCCCCACCATCAAGGCAAGGAACACCGGCAATGGTGCGTAGGTGATCAAATTCTTCCACACGCTATCCGACCAACCCTGCACCGGAAACCAACCGAGACGGAAACCGAAAATATATTGCCCGGCGATGATATAGACCAGAAAGCTGATCGACATGGCGATAGTGCAGATGATCATAATCGCGCGGTCAGTGATGGAGCCGCGCACATAAGCGACCGCCATGGCGAGTGCGACAGCGAGTACCGTTTCGAGTATCAACAGCGGGATGATAATGGTGAGGGTCGGGCCGATGCGCGTCATGATCAGTTTGGAGATTTCTTCGTTGGTGCTCCAGCTGCGGCCGAAATCAAAGGTAATCACTTGCTTGATGAATATCCACAACTGTTCCCAGATCGGGCGATCGACACCGAGTTGTTTGCGGATATTGGCGATTTGTTCGGCGTTGGAAATTTTACCGGCAAGAATTTGTGCCGGGTCGCCACCGACCCAATTGAACAGGAAAAAAATCAGCAAAATCACGCCGAGCAAGGTCGGAATGAGTTGCAGCAGTCGTCGGATGATGTAGGCGGTCATTTCTTCCTCTTTATTTCATCTGCTCATTATTTCGGCAGTTAAGTATTTTCTTGCATGCAAAGTATCTACAAATTTGCACGGCTCCTCTTTCGGGCTTGCATCCCTCCCCCTTCAAGGGGGAGGTTAGGAG
>JAYVGF010000003.1:0-7721 GCA_043772415.1 Betaproteobacteria bacterium | reverse complement strand
TGGGCCGATCGGCTCTAACGGTTTAGCCAACGCGCGCGATTTTTTGACGCCGGTCGCCGCCTATCAAGACCGCGAAGGCAAGTTTGCATTGATTACCAAATTCATGGGCAACCTCTGGCGCGCTGACATCGGCCACTCACCGCTCGACGTTGTCGCCTGGCATGGAAATTACGCGCCGTATAAATATGATTTGGCCACATTCAACGCGATGGGCAGCGTGAGTTTTGATCATCCCGATCCGTCGATTTTTACTGTGTTGACTTCGCCTTCGGATAAACCCGGAACGGCGAATATTGATTTCGTGATTTTCCCGCCGCGCTGGAGCGTGGCGGAACAAACCTTCCGCCCGCCGTGGTTTCATCGTAATGTGATGAGCGAATTCATGGGATTGATACACGGCACTTACGACGCAAAAGCCGAAGGGTTTTTGCCCGGCGGCGCGTCGTTGCATAATTGCCTGAGCGGGCATGGGCCGGACGCGGAGACATTTGCCAAAGCGATCAGTTCCGATTTGCGACCGCAAAAAATTGCCGACACGTTGGCGTTTATGTTTGAAAGCCGCTATGTATTCAAGCCAACCAAAGCCGCGCTGAAAGCGAAAGAATTGCAAGCCGATTACTATCTATGCTGGCAAACGTTTAATAAAAATTTCTTAATATAATCAAATACTTATGAAACTTGCCTGTTTGAAGGTTGGCGGACGTGACGGAACCTTAGTTGTTGTTAGTCGCGATCTCACGCGCGCTCAAGCCGTTGCTGACATTGCGCTGACTTTGCAAGCAGCGCTGGATAATTGGGCTGTCATTGCGCCGAAACTGGAAGAAGTTTATGCGGCGCTCAACAACCATGCAGCACATCACGCCTTCGCCTTTGATCAAACGCAATGCCACTCGCCGCTGCCGCGCGCGTACCAATGGGTGGATGGCAGCGCGTATGTGAATCACGTCGAGCTGGTGCGCAAGGCGCGCGGGGCGGACATGCCCGCGTCATTCTGGAGCGATCCGCTGATGTACCAAGGCGGCTCGGATAGTTTTGTCGGCCCGCGAGATCCAATTATCGCGGCATCAACCGATTGGGGCATCGATCTCGAAGGTGAAGTGGCGGTGATTACTGATGATGTAGCGATGGGTGTTTCTGCCGACGACGCAACAAAGCATATCAAGCTACTCATGTTGGTCAACGATGTGAGCTTGCGCAATTTAATTCCAGCAGAACTCGCCAAAAGTTTCGGTTTTTTTCAAAGCAAACCCGCCAGCGCGTTTTCGCCCGTCGCGGTCACACCGGATGAACTCGGCGACGCGTGGGACGGACGCAAATTACAATTGCCGCTTACTATTCATCTAAACGGAAAACTTTTCGGCACACCGAACGCGGGCGTCGATATGACGTTCGACTTCCCCCAACTCATCGCACATGCAGCAAAAACCCGCGAACTGGAAGCGGGTAGCATCATCGGCTCCGGCACGGTTTCCAATCTTGATCGCAGCAGCGGATCAGCCTGTATCGCGGAGCAGCGTTGCCTGGAGTTGATTGAACAGGGAAAAGCCGTCACGCCGTTTTTGCAATTCGGCAGTATTGTGCGTATTGAAATGTTCAATCAAAACAATGAGTCGATTTTTGGTGCGATAGAGCAAGTCGTTCAGGCGAATTAAACCCATCCACGCCCTTGCCCCCCCAAAAAAAGGGAGGGAAGTTACCTGACAAATTACTTACAAACATACTTAGTTTTCCCCGTGCATAAATCACTTTTAATGCAGTAGAATACGCAACATAAGTGCTGCCTATAAAAAAGCATTCCGTACTTTACCCCTTTTCGTTTCAACTCTTGGAGGAGTCAGTAATGAGGAAATTTGTCGCCCTGTCTGGTTTGTTGGCTATGTTAATGTTTTCGCCTGCACACGCCGATATTAAAATTGGTATCACGTTATCCGCCACCGGGCCCGCTGCCTCGCTCGGCATCCCGGAAAAAAATACCGTGGAGTTTTACCCAGCAACGATAGCCGGGCAAAAAATGGAATACATCGTTCTGGATGACGCCAGCGATACATCCAAAGCCGTCGCCAATGCGAAAAAATTTACCAGCGAAGATAAAGTCGATGTCATCGTCGGCTCCAGCACCACGCCGAATTCGCTCGCTATGGTCGATATCGCCGCCGAAACCAAAACGCCGATGATCAGCATGGCCAACTCGGCGCGCATCGTCGAACCGCAGGATGAAAAACGCCGCTGGGCATTCAAAGTGCCGCAAGGCGATTCGCTGATGGCCGACGCGATTGCTAAACACATGGGCAGCACCGGCATCAAGACCATGGGCATCATCGGTTATGCCGACCCTTACGGCGAAGGTTGGCTGAAAGAAATGAAGCGCGCCACCGAAGCCAACGGCGTCAAGATTATCGGCGAAGAAAAATTTAATCGCACGGATACTTCGGTCACCGCGCAAATTTTGAAACTGGTGTCGCTTAATCCCGATGCGATTTTGGTAGCGGGCTCGGGCACACCGGCTGCACTTCCGCACACGACTTTGGCCGAGCGCAATTACAAAGGCAAAATTTACCAAACCCACGGCGCGGCGAATAATGACTTTTTACGGGTAGGTGGCAAGGCGCTGGAAAAAGGCCTGTTGCCAGTTGGCCCATTGTTGGTCGCTGAGCAACTGGATGATAATCACCCAGCGAAAAAAACCGCGCTGGAATACATCAAAGTGTATGAAGCCAAACACGGTGCGAATTCGCGCTCCGGTTTCGGCGGCCATGCGTGGGATGCGATGCAGATTTTGCAAAAAGCCATTCCTGAAGCGTTAAAAAAAGCCCAGCCCGGCTCGGCAGAATTCCGCGCCGCGTTACGTGATGCCATCGAAGGCGTCAAAGGTTTAGCAGGCGCACATGGCGTATTTAATTTCAGCGGCACCGACCACGCAGGATTGGCAGAAGATGCGCGCGTGATGGTAACCATAGAAAACGGCGCCTGGAAGCTGTTAAAATAATTTAATATAATCAATAACTTAGGGTAGGCGTCGCGAGACCCCTACCCTTTTTTATATTTAGAAAAAATTCAAGCTATGAACGCTGAAATTGCCTTACTGCTAACACAAGACGGACTGACCAACGGCGCGGTGTATGCGTTGCTCGCGTTGTCATTAGTGTTGGTGTTCACCGTCACGCGGGTGATTTTTATTCCTCAAGGCGAGTTCGTCAGCTTCGCCGCGCTAACTCTCGCCACATTACAAATGGGCAAAGTACCCGGAACGGTGTGGTTGCTGATTGGCGGCGGCGCATTAGTGGCGCTAAAAGAATTTTATTCGGCGATTAAACATAACCAATATAAATCGCTGCCGAAAGTGATCGGGCAATTTTTATTATTGCCATCGGCATTGGCGCTGATAACTATTTTTACTGCACCGATGAAATTACATCTGGCGCTGCAAGTTTTACTCACCCTATTATTAGTCGTGCCGCTCGGCCCAATTCTTTATCGCCTGGCTTATGAGCCGATGGCGGAAGCATCGGTGTTGGTATTGTTGATTGCATCGGTGGCTTTGCATCTGGCATTGATTGGAGTAGGCCTGATTTTCTTCGGTGCGGAAGGAGTACGCACACCGCCGTTTAGCGACGCCTCGTTCGAGCTAGGCGTGATGCGCATTAGCGGACAAAGTCTGTGGGTGCTCGGCGCGAGTGCGTTGCTCATTGCCGGACTCTATCTCGCCTTCGGCAAAACCCTATACGGCAAAGCCTTGCGCGCTACCGCGATTAATCGCAACGGTGCGCATCTGGTCGGCATCAGCGCCGTCGCCTCCGGTCGCGCCAGCTTCATGCTCGCGGCCTTGATCGGCACCGTATCCGGTTTGCTCATCGGGCCGATTACCACTATTTATTACGACTCCGGTTTCCTCATCGGCTTAAAGGGTTTTGTCGGCGCGATCATCGGCGGGCTGGTGAGTTATCCTGTCGCGGCAGGCGGCGCAATCCTAGTCGGCTTGCTCGAATCATTCTCGTCATTCTGGGCCAGCGCATATAAAGAAGTCATCGTGTTCACCGCCATTATTCCCGTGCTGCTATGGCGCTCGTTTACCTCGCATCATGTGGAGGAAGACGAATGAGGCTGCAAAAAAGATATGTCGCTCTCGCCGCAGTATTAGCGCTCGCGCCATTTGTACTGCCAGCGTTTCACATTACCTTGCTCAATTACATCGGGCTGTATGCCATCGTCGCGCTCGGCATCGTCATGCTCACCGGCGTCGCGGGCCAAGTCTCGTTCGGCCAAGCGGCGTTTGTCGGCCTCGCCGCTTACACCAGCGGCGTGCTCACCACGCAATACGCGCAATCGCCGTGGTTGGGTTTGCTTGTCGGCATCGTTATCACCCTCGCCGTCGCTTACATACTCGGCTTTATTACCCTGCGCATGAGTGGACATTACCTGCCCGTCGCAACGATTGCCTGGGGCATGAGTCTGTATTATTTATTCGGCAATTCCGAAGCACTGGGATTGTTCACCGGCTTCGGCAATATTCCCGCGCTGAAAATTTTCGGTCTGGAAATAAAAAGTGAACGCAGTTTCTATTGGCTTATCTGGCTGGCGGTGATGGCCTCGGTGTGGCTGTCACTGAATATTCTCAACTCGCGCAGCGGCCGCGCCATCCGCGCGCTCAAGGGTCGCGGCATCATGGCGGAAAGTTTCGGCATCGATACCGCGCGCCTGAAAATCTCCGTGTTTCTCTACGCCGCCTTTCTCGCCGCCATTGCCGGCTGGCTGTATGCGCATTTTCAGCGTTATGTGAACCCGACTTCGTTCAGCCTGAATTGGGGCGTGGAATTTTTATTCATGGCCGTCGTCGGCGGTGCGGGTTATGTGTGGGGCGCAGTATTAGGCGCGGCGCTGATTACCATTTTGAAACACAGCCTGCAAAGTATCCTGCCCAAATTGCTTGGGCAAGAGGGCAATTTCGAATTGGTAGTGTTCGGTTTGTTAATCGTGCTGCTGCTGCAAAAAGCGCGCGAAGGTTTGTGGCCTTATTTAGCCAAGCTCACGGCAAAATATTTACCGGCGAATCAGTTGCACATCAAACCCGCCGCAGAATTATCACAGAGGGATAAACCAGCCAAAGGCGAAATGCTGCTTCAAATAAACGCTGCAGAAAAACGTTTCGGCGGTTTGATTGCGGTAAACAAAATCAGTTTTGCTGTAAAAGCAGGCGAATTGATCGGGCTCATCGGGCCGAACGGCGCAGGCAAATCCACCATGTTCAACCTGATTACCGGCGTTGCGCCAGTGACATCGGGCGAAATTCTTTTTCGCGGCCAGCGCATCGACACCCTGCCCTCGCGCAAGATTGCTCAACTCGGTATTGCCCGCACATTCCAACACGTCAAACTATTGCCGCAAATGACGGTGCTGGAAAACACCGCCATCGGCGCCAGTCAGCGCGCGTACTCCGGCTTGTTGAAATCATCCCTACGTCTTGACCGCAGCGAGGAAGCCGCGTTGTTGCAGAACGCCGCACGACAACTTGAGCGCGTAGGTTTGGGCGCAGAGAGAAGCGAACTCGCAGGAAATTTACCGCTCGGCAAACAACGCATACTTGAAATCGCGCGTGCCTTAGCCGCCGATCCGATTTTATTGTTACTCGACGAACCGGCAGCCGGTCTGCGCTATCTGGAAAAAGTTGAACTGGCAAAACTGCTGAATAAATTACGCGCCGAAGGCATGTCTATCCTGATGGTCGAACACGACATGGAATTCGTCATGAGCCTCGCCGACCGTTTAGTCGTGATGAGCTTCGGCGCGAAACTCGCCGAAGGCAAACCACAGGAAGTGCAACAAAATCCTGCCGTACAAGAAGCCTATCTGGGAGGCGTAGCATGAGCCTGCTCAGCGTAAAAAACCTCTGCGTCAGTTACGGCAAAGTCGAAGCCGTGCACAAACTCAATCTTGAAGTCGCACAAGGCCAAATCGTCACCGTCATCGGCCCCAATGGCGCAGGCAAAAGCACGCTGTTGCAAGCGCTGGCCGGATTGCTGCCCTCCAGCGGCGAGATACATTATTCCGGCGCATCATTAAAAGATACGCCGACCGAAGAACGCGTTGGCTTGGGGGTGTCACTGGTGCCAGAGAAACGCGAGCTATTCGGCGAAATGAATGTAGCGGATAACCTCATGCTCGGCGCCTATCACCGCTACCGCAAAGGTGACAAAACTGTAGAACAAAGCTTGAAAGAAATTTACCAACTATTCCCACGCCTGCAAGAACGCGCCGCACAACTCGCCAATACTTTATCCGGCGGCGAGCGGCAAATGCTCGCGCTAGGCCGCGCGCTAATGGCAAAACCAAAATTACTCATGCTAGACGAACCGTCCCTCGGTCTCGCTCCATTAATAGTCAAAGAAATTTTCCATTCCTTCGCACAACTGCGCGCCAACGGCGTATCCATATTATTAGTAGAACAAAACGCGCATGCCGCGCTGCAGGTCGCTGATTACGGCTATGTACTGGAGACCGGCGAAATCACTATCGAAGGTGACAGCCTATCCCTCATCCACAATCCTAAAGTGGTTGAAACATATCTTGGATTATCATCGGGAAAATATCTCAATACTGCAATATAGGCTGATCGTTACTTGCGCTCAATGAGGCGACAGATTATCGCGTTTTGAGCGGCAGGTATTGGATTTTATGGTGCTCAAACTGCTAAATTCGCCCCAAAGCCGTCATTTGTCACTCAAAAAAGCGGACGTTCAAATTCGGCCCGAGACTGACCGAATCGTTCTCGGGCCAAACCAAATATTCATACCTCGGTTTGCTCGGATATTTCCAAGGCGTCATCGACTTCAATACCCAGATAGCGTACGGCACTTCCAACTTAATATGCTCGAGCAAAAGCTGAATCGCTCTCAAGTTTTTCATGCATTGACAAACGTGCCTGAATTTTTTAGTCAGGTACCCGACTCATGGGCTTACCAGCAACAATTGTGCTTACGCTTCATCGAACGTGGGAAGCAATAACAAAATGCTTATATTGAGAGCATTAACAGCAAGTTTCGCGATGAATGTTTGAATGAGCATTGGTTTGATTCCATGCACGCAAATGCAGTGATTAAAATATATAGAGAGAAATAGAACGACGAGTGGCCACATAGTTCGCTGAACTACTTAACTCCCAACCGAATTGAAGTTGGTTTTTTAACTGCAGACTCTAATTTGATTTCGGACTAAGTTGGAGAGCAGGATTGATCTGGCAAGTCTTACCGTAGGTTTGATGTGAGCTATTCTTACACTTGATGGAGTCGGTTGATGGCGTACTATTTATCCCAGCGTAAGTGTTTATACTTGACGCCGATGTAACAATTAAGACAAGTAGGCTAAATAACATTTTATAACTTAATGTGGCAAATGAGGTCATTGGTGGCTCCCTAAATTAGGTGATAATTTTCAAGCTCTGTTCCAAAATAATTCTATCGGGGGAAAATGATAGTTACAAAACGTTTCTGCTTTATGATACCCATTTCAACTGTACTGAACTAACAATGCCCCACAAGGCAAGCAACATACCAAACGTGCCCAAACCAGCATGACTTCTAACGAATAGGATGGCGTTTGATTCCTTTGCATAGGGCTTCTATCATAGCTTTTGAGCCTGTAAATAAAATTGTGTAAGTGCCGAAGGCCTACTATTCTCTTGAAAGGAGAACACTATGCAAGGCACCACAATGGACCGCAAACAAATG
>JAYVGF010000002.1:0-29868 GCA_043772415.1 Betaproteobacteria bacterium | reverse complement strand
AATAATTATAAAGTATTATTTATGCAGGGCGGAGCCATAGGTGAGAACGCGATTGTGCCGATGAACTTGTTGCGTGGAAAAACTTCGATCGATTTTATTAACACCGGCGAGTGGTCGAAAAAATCCATTAAAGAAGCGCAAAAATATTCGACGGCGAATATTGCGGCATCATCGGAAGACAAAAATTTCACCTACATGCCGAAACAGGCAAGCTGGAAACTCAATCCCGACGCGGCCTACGTGCACATCTGCAGCAATGAAACCATCGGCGGCGTCGAATACCATTGGACGCCGGAGACCGGCAGTGTGCCGCTGGTGGCCGATATGTCGTCGAATATTTTGTCGCGCGTGATCGATGTGTCGAAATACGGCTTGATTTACGCCGGCGCGCAAAAAAATATCGGCCCGGCCGGTTTGACCATCGTCATCGTGCGGGAAGATTTGCTTGGTAACGCGCTACCCGCCACGCCATCGGCGTTTAATTACAAGACGGTGGCGGAAAACGATTCCATGTACAACACACCGCCGACCTTCGCGATTTATGTTGCGGGATTGGTGTTCGAATGGATGTTGGAGCAAGGTGGCTTGGCGGCGATGGAACAAAAAAATATCGCCAAGGCCCAGTTGCTTTACGAAGCGATTGACAACAGCAAACTTTATAAAAACGAAATCGAAAAATCCGATCGCTCGCGTATGAATGTGGTTTTCCGCACGCGCGACGAGGCGATGGACAATGTTTTCGTCAAAGGCGCGGAAGCGCTCGGATTGTTGCAGCTCAAGGGCCATCGCTCGGTCGGCGGCATGCGCGCATCGATCTATAACGCCATGCCGCTCGAAGGTGTCAAAGCGCTGGTGGCTTACATGCAGGAATTTGAAAAAAATAACGTCTGATTGTTTTTCGCCTACGTGAAAAAATATCACATCCTCGTCTTGAACCAAATCGCCAGCATCGGCTTGAGCCGCTTGCCTGCCGATTATTATGACATAGCAAAAACCATTGCCCATCCCGACGCTATCCTGCTGCGTTCGCACGACATGAATGCGATGGAAGTGCCGGCCAGTGTGAAGGTGATCGGCCGCGCCGGTGCCGGCACCAATAATATTCCCGTCGATAAAATGAGCGCGCGCGGCGTGCCGGTATTCAACGCGCCGGGCGCGAATGCCAATGCGGTAAAAGAATTGGTGCTGGCCGGTTTGCTCATCGCCGCGCGCAATCTCGCACCGGCGATACGTTATGTCGAGGCGCTGGATAAGTTGGCGCCTGATCTGGATGCCAAAGTGGAAGACGGCAAAAAACAATTCGCCGGTGGCGAGTTGCCGGGAAAAACTTTGGGCATCATCGGTCTCGGCGCCATCGGCAGTTTGGTCGCCGACACCGCCATCAAGCTCGGCATGAAAGTCATTGGTTTCGATCCGCATATCACCGTCGATGCGGCCTGGCGTTTGCCCTCGAATGTGAGAAAAGCCGACAGCGTAGAGGATGTGTTAAAGCAAAGTGATTTTGTCAGTTTACATATTCCGCTCATCGACGCCACGCGCGGACTGATCAATAACACTCGGCTCACGCTGATGAAACCTGAAGCGTCACTGCTGAATTTTTCCCGCGACGGCATAGTGAATGAAGACGCAGTGCTGGCCGCGCTGACGCAAAAAAAATTGCGCTACTATATATGCGATTTTCCGGCGGCAAAATCCATAGGTCATCCCGGCGTGGTCGCGCTACCGCATTTGGGCGCATCGACTGCCGAAGCGGAAGACAATTGCGCCATCATGGTGGTCGATCAGGTGCGCGAATTTCTTGAGCATGGCAGCGTAGTCAATGCAGTGAATTTCCCCAACGTCGAAATGGCGCGCGAATCGCCGTATCGCGTCGCCATCGCCAATGCCAACGTGCCGAATATGCTCGGACAAATTTCCACCGCTATGGCCAACGCCAAATTGAATATTCATAATATGATTAACAAATCGCGCGGCGAGATGGCTTATACATTGGTCGATGTCGATAGCCCGGCTGGCGCTGATGCGATCAAGGCCATAGCAAAAATAAACGGCGTGTTATCGGTGCGTGCGATACCGCTGCTAAACGAGAATAAACGATGAGTGACGAACTGCAAAATTTGCGCGCAGGGATAGATAGCATTGATGAACAAATGCTCAAGCTGCTCAACGCACGCGCGGAAAAAGCCCAGGCCATCGGCCGCTTGAAAAAAGGCGTGGCTTACCGGCCGGACCGCGAGGCGCAAGTATTGCGCCGGATCAAAGAACTCAACCCCGGCCCGTTGTCGGACGAAACCAGCGCGCTATTGTTTCGCGAAATTATGTCGGCGTGTTTGGCGCTGGAAAAACCGCTCACTGTTGCCTACCTCGGTCCTGTTGGTACTTTCAGCCAAGCGGCTGCGGTGAAACAATTCGGTCATGCTGCTAGTGCCTTGCCGCAACCGTCTATCGACACGGTGTTTCGCACCACCGAAGCGGGGGAAGCGGATTTTTGCGTGGTGCCGGTGGAGAATTCGACCGAAGGCGCGATTGGCCGCACCTTGGATTTGCTGGTGGAATCACCATTGAAAATTTGCGGTGAAGTGGTGCTGCGTATTCACCATCATTTGTTGTGCAAAGAAGAAGTCGCTCTGGCGAAAATTTCCAAAGTGTATTCGCATTCACAATCGCTGGCGCAATGTCATGAATGGCTGGGCAGCCACATGCCGACGGCGCAACGCATACCCGTCGCGAGTAACGCCGAAGCTGCGCGCATGGCGGCGGGCGAAGCGGGCGCTGCCGCCATCGCGGGCGAAATGGCGGGCGAGCAATATAACTTGATCGGCCTGGCAAAAAATATTGAAGATGAGCCGAACAACACCACGCGCTTTTTGGTCTTGGGCCGCGATGACTATGCCGCGTCGGGCAAGGACAAAACGTCGATGGTGTTGTCCACTAAAAATCGACCCGGCGCGGTGCATGATTTGCTTACGCCGTTAGCGCAGCACGGCGTGTCGATGACCAAGTTCGAATCGCGTCCATTGAAAAGCGTGGTGTGGGAATATGTATTTTTTATCGACATCGAAGGCCACAAAGATGACGCACTAGTCATCAAAGCTTTGGATGAATTAAAGCAGCGCACCTCGTTTATGAAAGTGCTCGGCTCCTACCCCATTGCTGTTATATAACTATTTGATTTTATTGAGTTTTTTATATGAATCTGTGTGACCTTGCACCTGAATATATTCGCGACATAGCACCGTATCAACCGGGAAAACCGATCGCCGAACTCGCGCGCGAAATGGGCTTGAATGAAGCCAGCATCATCAAGCTCGCGTCGAATGAAAATCCCCTCGGCATGAGCCCGGCAGCGCTAGAGGCGATAGAGCAGGCCTTGCCCGATTTGGCTTTGTATCCCGACGGTAGCGGCTATTCGCTGAAACAAACCATCGCGAAAAAATTCAGTGTCAGTGCTGAACAAATTGTCTTAGGTAATGGATCCAACGACGTGCTGGAATTCATGGCGCGCAGCTTTTTGCTTCCCGGCCTCGATGCAATATATTCGCAGCATGCTTTCGCGGTGTATCCATTAGTGGTGAAAGCCATCGGCGCACGCGGTATCGAAGTGCCGGCGAAAAATTTCGGCCATGATCTCGATGCCATGCGCGCGGCAGTGACACCGAACACGCGCATAATTTTCGTTGCCAATCCGAATAATCCGACCGGCACCTATATTCCTGCGACCCTGCTGCATGCCTTTATTAAAAGTATGCCGCAAAATATTCTGGTCGTGCTCGACGAAGCTTATACCGAGTATCTGCCGCCACAACACGCGTCGCAAAGTATGGCGTGGTTAAAAGAGTTTCCCAATCTGGTCATCAGCCGTACTTTTTCAAAGGCATATGGACTTGCCGGTTTGCGTGTTGGCTTCGGCGTGGCACATCCTGATTTAATCGCGATGATGAATCGCGTGCGCCAACCGTTTAACGTAAATAGTCTTGCGTTGGCCGCAGCTGAGGCCGCGCTGAATGATGACGAATTCGTGCAACGTAGTTACGCGCTGAACCAAGCCGGCATGGCGCAATTGCTCGCCGGATTTAGCGCATTGGGTTTGCACCATATTCCTTCGTTCGGTAATTTCGTCAGCGTCAAAGTCGGTAACGCAGCGAGCGTGTATCAAAAACTTTTGCGCGCGGGTGTCATCGTGCGCCCGGTGGCGAGTTACGGCATGCCGGAATATTTGCGCGTCACTATCGGCTTGCATGGCCAGAATCAAACTTTTCTTGCCGCGTTGAAAAGTGCTTTGTAGTATTTCAATGTACCGATAAAAATTCAATATAATCAATAAGTTATGAAAATAGTCATCTTCGGCGTCGGGCTCATCGGCGGCTCGTTTGCCTTGGCGTTAAAGCAAGCAAAAGTCGCTACAAAAATTGTTGGCGTCGGCCGCACGCGCGCAAGTTTGGATAAGGCGATGACACTCGGCGCGATTGATGCAATCGGCGATGCTGATGCCGACACTCTGCATGACGCCGACTTGGTTTTGCTCGCCATGCCGGTCGGACAAATGGGCGACGTCATGGCGCGTATCGCGCCGCATCTCGGGGCACACACCATCGTCACCGATGCGGGCAGCACTAAGCAAGATGTGGTCGCTCTGGCGTATAAACATTTATCCAGGCAAATAGCGCATTTCGTTCCTGCGCATCCGATTGCGGGCGGCGAAGTCAGCGGTGTGTCGGCTGCGCGCGCGGATTTGTATCGGCACAAGAAAGTCGTGCTCACACCGCTAAAAGAAAACTCAGTCGTCGCGATCAAAAAAATCCGCGACGTGTGGGAAGCTTGTGGCGCGGAAGTACGCGACATGCCCGCCGCCCAGCACGACGCGGTGTTCGCCGCCGTCAGCCATTTGCCGCATCTGCTCGCTTATGCTTTGGTGCATGACATCGCCAACCGTCCTGACGCCGAGGTGATGTTCGATTTTGCCGCCGGAGGCTTTCGCGATTTCACCCGCATCGCCGGCAGCCATCCGGAAATGTGGCGCGACATCAGCCTGGCTAATCGCGATGCGTTGTTAAAAGAAATCGATTCCTATATGAGTGAAGTATCGGCTTTGCGCAAACTGGTCGAGCAGCGCGATGCCGCAGGATTAGAAAAACTTTTCGACTTTGCCCGTGACGCGCGCGCTGCGTGGCTGGCTAGGCTGAAAGCATAAAATGGAATTTCTCGATCTGCCGCCAGTCACAAAAGTGCAAGGCACAGTCGCCTTACCCGGTTCGAAAAGTATTTCCAACCGCACTTTGTTATTGGCCGCATTGTGTTCAGGCGCCACGGAAATAAAAAACCTGCTTGAGTCCGACGACACCAAAGTCATGTTCGACGCGCTGAAAATACTTGGCGTGACATGGCTACGCCACGGCGATAGCAACAATTACCGCGTCGAAGGCATCGGCGGTGTGTTTCCGGTCAAGCAAGCCGATTTATTCATGGGCAACGCGGGCACGGCGATCCGTCCGCTGTGCGCGGCGCTGGCTTTGTCCGGCGGCGACTATAAAATGACCGGCGTGCCGCGCATGCACGAGCGGCCTATCGGCGATTTGGTCGATGGCTTGCGTCAAATCGGCGCGCAGATTGATTATTTGGGCAATGCCGGTTTTCCACCTTTGCATATCAAACCCGCCAGTATTCGTTTGCAGAAAAATATTAAAGTGCGCGGCGATGTATCCAGCCAGTTTCTTACTGCGCTGTTAATGGCACTACCGTTGGCCAAGCAGGACGCGACTATCGAAGTCGTCGGCGAATTGATTTCCAAACCCTATGTCGAGATCACGCTGAATTTGATGCGACGTTTCGGCGTGACGGTCGGACGACACGCCCGGGAAAGTTTTTCTATCTCGGCGGATCAACATTATCGCAGCCCCAAGGAAATTTCCGTCGAAGGCGATGCGTCGACAGCATCGTATTTTCTCGCAGCCGGCGCGATTGCCGGCGGGCCGGTGCGCGTGACCGGCGTGGGCAAAAACAGCATCCAGGGCGATGTGCGTTTCGCCGATTCGCTGCAACAAATGGGCGCGCAAGTGGAGTGGGGCGACGACTGGATAGAAGTCCGCAGCGCGGGGAAACTCAAAGCCATCGATGCCGATTTCAACCATATCCCCGACGCCGCGATGACGATTGCCGTCGCTGCGCTGTTTGCCGACGGCACGACGACCTTGCGCAACATCGCCAGTTGGCGCGTGAAAGAAACCGACCGCATCGCCGCCATGACGACCGAATTACGCAAACTCGGCGCGACAGTGGAAGAGGGCGCGGATTTTATGCGCCTGACTCCACCGCAGAAAATCCTGCCGGCTACTATTGATACTTATGATGATCATCGTATGGCGATGGCTTTTTCACTCGCCAGTTTGGGCGGCGTGACGATACGTATCAACGATCCGCAATGCGTGAACAAGACCTTTCCAGATTATTTTTCTGCATTTCATAAAATAAAAATATAATATTATCAATCAATTATGAGTGATATCTCGAATTTACCTGTCATAGCTATTGACGGCCCTTCCGGCTCCGGGAAAGGCACAGTGGCTGAACTAGTGGCTCAGGCATTGGGGTTTCATTACCTTGATAGCGGGGCGATTTATCGCGCTGCCGCCTTGGCGGCAAAGCGGTCTGCGGTGGCTTTTTCCGATCATGCTAGCTTGGCCAGGCTGGCGCAAAACCTCCCTTTGCGCTTTGAAAAGAGCGAAATCTGGCTCGGAAACGAACAGGTTTCAGCGGCAATTCGATCCGAGCAAACCGGAGAAGATGCCTCAAAAATAGCCTCTATCCCATTGCTTAGACTGGCTTTATTGGCGCGGCAGCGGGCCTTTTTACAGCCGCCGGGCCTGGTGGCGGATGGGCGCGACATGGGCAGTGTGGTTTTTCCACAAGCCAAGCTGAAGATTTTCCTCACCGCAAGCGCAGAAGCGAGGGCAGAACGACGGACTAAACAGTTGAAACAAAAAGGAATCCACGTTATTATGGCTGACGTTTTAAAGGATTTGCAGCAGCGCGATAGCCGCGACAGTTCAAGAGTCACGGCCCCGCTGCAACAGTCTAAAGATGCGCATTTGCTCGATACCAGCGACATGACGATCGAGCAAGCTGTGGCTGAACTGCTGCAGTGGTACCGAGAAAGTAAAAGTTTGCAGTAACAAAACCTGTCGGCCCCGCCGATTTTTATCCACCAACCCGCAGTGTCTATCCGCTGTTTAACCGAGTTATTAACTTCATGATGAATCTATCCACCGCCACCTCCGCTTCAACCGAAAATTTCGCCGCGCTGTTTGAGGAAAGCCTCACACGCCAGGAAATGCGCTCCGGTGAAGTGATTACCGCAGAAGTTGTCGCGATCGACAACAACCACGTTACCGTCAACGCCGGCCTCAAATCCGAGAGCCTGATCCCGACGGAAGAATTTAAGAACGACAAAGGCGAGCTCGAAGTCAAAATCGGCGACTTCGTCCAAGTCGCCATCGACGCCTTTGAAGACGGCTTCGGCGCCACCAAGCTGTCGCGCGAAAAAGCCAAGCGCTTCGCCGCCTGGTATGAACTCGGCGACGCGATGGAAAAAGGCACTTTGGTCACCGGTATGGTGAGCGGTAAAGTTAAAGGTGGCCTCACGGTCATGGTGAACGGTATCCGGGCCTTCTTGCCCGGCTCCCTCGTCGATGTGCGCCCGGTGAAAGACACCACGCCGTACGAAGGCAAGGAAATGGAATTCAAGGTCATCAAGCTGGACCGCAAACGCAATAACGTCGTGGTATCGCGCCGCGCAGTGATGGAACAATCGCAAGGCGCTGATCGCCAGGTATTGCTGGATAATTTGAAAGAAGGCGCCGTCGTTAAAGGCATCGTCAAGAACATCACCGACTACGGCGCGTTCGTCGATTTGGGCGGCATCGACGGTCTGTTGCACATCACCGACTTGGCATGGCGTCGCGTGAAGCACCCATCTGAAGTATTGAACGTCGGCGACGAAGTCGAAGCCAAGATTTTGAAGTTCGATCAAGAGAAAAACCGCGTCTCGCTGGGTATGAAGCAGTTGGGCGATGATCCTTGGGTGGGTCTTGGCCGTCGTTACCCGCAACACACACGCTTGTTCGGCAAAGTGACTAACCTGACCGACTACGGCGCGTTTGTGGAAATCGAACAGGGCATAGAAGGTTTGGTTCACGTATCCGAAATGGATTGGACCAACAAGAACGTACATCCGTCCAAAGTCGTGCAGCTCGGCGATGAAGTCGAAGTCATGATTCTGGAAATCGACGAAGAACGCCGTCGTATTTCACTGGGTATGAAACAGTGTAAGCCAAATCCATGGGAAGAGTTTTCCATGAACAACAAAAAAGGCGACAAGGTTAAAGGTCAGATTAAATCCATCACCGATTTTGGTGTCTTCATCGGCTTGCCCGGTGGTATTGACGGCCTGGTGCATTTGTCCGATTTGTCCTGGTCCTTGCCCGGCGAAGAAGCCGTGCATAATTACAAAAAGGGCGACGAAATCGAAGCCACAGTATTGGCCATCGACATGGAGCGTGAGCGCATATCCCTCGGCGTAAAGCAGATGGATGGCGACCCCTTCACCAATTACGTCAGCATCAATGACAAGGGCGCGATCGTCAAAGGCAAAGTGAAAGCCATTGACGCTAAAGGCGCGACTATCGAATTGGACACTGACATTGAAGGTTATTTGCGCGCGTCGGAAGTATCGCGTGACCGCGTGGAAGATATTCGTACCCACCTGAAAGAAGGCGATGAAGTCGAAGCCGTGATCGTCAACGTGGACCGTAAAACGCGTAACATCAATCTCTCGATAAAAGCCAAAGATGCCGCCGACGAGAACGCAGCAATGAAGAAAGTAACATCCGAAAGCGCCGGAAATGCTGGTACCACTAACCTTGGTGCGCTGCTCAAAGCCAAGCTCGATAACAAACCTACAGATCAATAAAATACAGCCATGACAAAATCTGAACTGATCAATTTATTAAGTCTGCGCTACCCGCAACTGGTCGCTAAAGACGCTGAACTCGCGGTGAAAACCATGCTGGACGCGATGTCGAAAAGCTTGTCCAGCGGCGAGCGTATCGAAATAAGGGGATTCGGCAGTTTCGGTCTGAACCACAGGCCGATGCGCACCGGGCGTAATCCTAAGACCGGCGAAAAAGTGAACGTACCCGCAAAGTACGTTCCTCATTTCAAAGCTGGTAAGGAATTGCGCGAACGGGTGGATGACTAAGGCTCCTTGTAGTCTTGGTCTGGCGTCTAGCCAGCTGAATTTCGTAAACCGGGCGGCTCATCGCGAGACGATGAAGCCGCTTTTTTTACATGGCGCGTGTAGCTTGCATCGCGTCGTCAAACTTGGTCAAATATCGTGCAATACCTATCCTGGTTAATACGTTTCCTGCTGGTGCTATTGCTCGCTGGCTTCGCATTTCAAAATGCCGAAGTCGTGACGCTTAACTATTTTGGCTATGCATGGAAAGCCCCTTTAGTATTGATTATATTGGCTTTTTTCATTGTGGGGGTAATGGCAGGCCTGCTGGCCATCTCGACTACCTTGTATAAACAAAAACGCGAAATTACTACGCTGAAACGCTCGGCAAAAAAGGCCGCAAAAAAAGAAGAAGAGATCGTCATCTCTACAACTACCGGTCTTCCCGGCCGCTTTCCACCCTCAAAGTCATGAGCATTCCACAGCACGCCATTATTTGTCATCGCAACTGCCCGGTAGGCGGGTATGGAGTTTGAATTCTGGTGGTTGCTCGCGCTGCCGGTCACATTCGGCCTTGGTTGGATGGCGGCGCGTATCGACATTAAACAATTGCTATCCGAGTCGCGCACGCTACCGGAATCGTATTTCAAAGGCCTGAATTTTTTGCTCAACGAGCAACCCGATAAAGCCATCGATGCTTTCATCGAAGTTTCCAAGCTTGATCCGAATACGGTTGAACTGCAATTTGCGCTCGGTAGCTTGTTCCGTCGGCGCGGCGAGGTGGATCGTGCTATCCGCATGCATCACAATCTCACCGAGCGCGGTGATCTGGATAAAGAACAAAAGCAGATCGCCCAATTTGAATTGGCGCAGGATTATTTGAAAGCCGGTTTGCTCGATCGTGCGGAACAGATTTTTTCCGCTTTGACTGAAACCACACATCGTCAATCCAGCTTGAAAGCTTTGCTGGATATTTATCGCCAGGAAAAAGATTGGCTTAAAGCCATTCCTGTGGCTAAGCAACTTGAAGGCTCATCGACGCGCAATTTCGAAAGCGAAATCGCCAACTATTATTGCGAGCTGGCCACCACCGAATATGTGCATGCACGTCATGACAAAGCGCAGGAATATTTACAGCAAGCCTTAGCCGCTAACCGCAAATGCGTGCGCGCAAATATTTTGCTCGGGGAATGGGCGGCCAAAGAAGGCAAGCATGAGCAAGCAGTGGAAATCTGGAAACGTATCGAAGCGCAAAGCCCGGAGCACTTGAGTTTGGTGGCGGAAAATTTGCTGCAAAGTTATCGCGAGCAAGGCAAACTCAACGAAGGATTGAGTTTGTTGCGCGGATTTCAGGAACGTTACCCCGCGTTGGATTTACTCAATGTGGTATTCCAGGCCATGCTGGAAACCGAGGGTTCCGCTAGCGCGTATAAACTGGTACGCGACGATTTGCGCCGTAACCCGACGCTGCTGGGTCTTGATAAATTAGTCGAGGCACGCTTGATGGAAACGCCGGTAGAAGAGCGCACCGATGTGCAAATGGTGAAAGACATTCTGCATAGTCACACTACGCGTATGGCTTTATATCAATGTGAAGCTTGCGGTTTTCGCGGCCGACATTTTTACTGGCATTGCCCGGCTTGCGGCGGATGGGATACTTATCCGCCCCGGCGCAATGCAGAGCTTGAGTTAGTGCAAACGCGCTTGAAATAATTTACCAAAATGTCTAACAAACCCGTCATTGTCGCACTCGATTTTCCGCAAGCCAAGCCTGCACTTGAATTGGCCGCACGCCTGGATCCTGCGCAGTGTCGCGTCAAAGTAGGCAAAGAATTATTTACTGCGGCCGGGCCGCAGCTGGTCGAGGCATTGGTGAAGCGCGGCTTTGATGTGTTTCTCGATTTGAAATTTCACGATATTCCCAACACGGTTGCCGGGGCTTGCAAGGCGGCGGCGTCTTTGGGCGTGTGGATGCTGAATGTGCATGCCCTTGGTGGGGAAGCCATGCTGCGCGCTGCGCACGAAGCGGTGGATAGTTCTTCGCACAAACCTTTGCTAATCGGCGTGACCATCCTTACCAGCCTGGGCGAAAATGAAATCAAGGTTATAGGATTGCCGGGCACGGTTGCAGAAAATGTTTTACGTTTGGCGCAATTGGTACAGGTTTCTGGTTTGGACGGCGTAGTCTGCTCCTCGCAAGAGGCGCAGTTGTTGCGTAACGAACTTGGCGCAGCGTTTGTGTTGGTTACGCCTGGTATCAGGCTACTTGGTGCAGGAAAAGATGACCAAACGCGCGTATTAACCCCAGTTGAGGCCCTGCGAGCGGGCGCTGATTATTTGGTCCTCGGCAGACCCATTACGCAAGCAACCGATCCTTTGGCAATACTAAGCATAATTAATTCTGACATTAACAATATGAAAGCTATGCAATGAAAATTACGATTATCGGCACTGGCTATGTAGGGCTGGTCAGCGGCGTATGTTTCGCTGAATTAGGAAACGACGTGTTGTGTCTGGATGTAGATGCGGCAAAAATTGCTTTGCTCAAATCCGGAGGTGTGCCGATCTACGAACCTGGTTTGGAAGATATGCTCAAGCATAATATCGCCGCCGGTCGATTGCACTTTACGACTGATGTGGCCGAAAGCGTCGCCTTCGGCGATGTGCAATTCATCGCGGTGGGCACACCGCCGGACGAAGACGGGTCAGCCGATCTGAAATATGTCACGGCTGCTGCGCGCAATATCGGCAAATATATGCAAAGCCCGAAAATCATAGTGGATAAATCTACTGTACCTGTCGGTACAGCGGATAAGGTGCGTGCAGCCGTAACAGAAGAGCTTGCAACACGTAAGGTAAAAATGGATTTTTCAGTTGTTTCCAATCCAGAATTTCTTAAAGAAGGCGCAGCCATCGATGACTTCATGCGTCCGGCTCGTGTTGTCGTCGGCGTGGAAGATGAGCGGGGCGCGAAAGTCATGCGTGCGCTTTACTCGCCATTCCAACGTAACCATGACCGTATTCTGGTGATGGACATTAAATCGGCGGAAATGACCAAATATGCGGCAAACGCCATGTTGGCCACGCGTATATCTTTCATGAATGAAATGGCGTTGCTGGCCGAAAAACTCGGTGCAGATATTGAACATGTGCGTTTGGGTATCGGTTCCGATCCGCGCATTGGGTATGATTTTTTATATCCGGGCGTCGGTTACGGCGGTTCGTGTTTCCCCAAAGACGTACAAGCGCTGCAGCGTACCGCGCGACAAAATAATTTCGACCTGAAAATTCTTGAGGCGGTAGAAAGTGCCAATGAGCGGCAGAAAACCGTATTGCTGCAAAAAATACTCAAGCGATTCAATAATGACCTTAAAGGTAAACACTTTGCTTTGTGGGGCTTGGCGTTCAAGCCTAAGACCGATGACATGCGTGAAGCGCCAAGCCGCGTGCTGATCGATGGTTTATGGAAGCATGGCGCAACCGTCGCAGCTTATGATCCGGTTGCCATTCACGAAGCCAAACGAATTTACAAAGATGATAAACGTATTCGCTTCGCCACTTCCATGCGCGACGCCTTGGTCGGTGCCGATGCGCTGGCCATCGTGACGGAATGGAAAGAGTTCCGCACGCCCGATTTCCCCGGCATTAAATCCGGCTTGAAAAATCCGTTGATATTTGACGGCAGAAATTTATATGCACCGCAGGAAATGCAGCAGCAGGGCATCGAATATTACGGCATAGGTCGCCCGCAACCATGATTCTGCATGAGTCATTAGACTTGCCCGATGTTGCCACGCTCGCCAACGCGCGCGTGCTGGTAGTAGGCGACGTCATGCTGGATCGCTATTGGTTCGGCGAAGTGAGCCGGATTTCTCCCGAGGCGCCGGTGCCGGTAGTGCATGTGTCGCGTACGGAAGAGCGGCCTGGCGGCGCGGCCAACGTAGCACGTAACGTCGCTGCCTTAGGCGGTCATGCGAGCCTGTTGGCGGTTGTCGGTAAGGACGAAGCAGCGGAGTCGCTGAACGTTTTGCTCAAGGCAGGAAATGTACATGCGGTTTTACATCCGGATGCGAGTCTGGATACCACGGTTAAGCTGCGCGTGATTGGCCGACAACAACAATTGTTGCGCGTGGATTTTGAAACGCCACCATCAAGCGAGGCGTTGGCCAGTAAGCTGCGTGACTTTGAAAGCATGATGGCGGACAGCGACGTCGTGATCATGTCCGACTACGGCAAAGGCGGGCTGGCCCATATTGCGCAAATGATCGCGCTGTGTAAAAAAGCCAACAAGCCGGTGCTGGTGGATCCGAAAGGCGACGAGTACGCACGTTATCGTGGCGCGACTTTGCTTACGCCTAATCGCGGCGAATTCAGGGAAGTGGCAGGACGCTGGACTGATGAAAAGCAACTCACAAAAAAAGCTGAAGCTTTACGCAAGGAGCTTGAGCTGCAGGCGCTTTTGGTTACTCGCAGCGAAGAAGGCATGACTTTATTTCAACAAGACGATGTATTGCACGAGCCGGTGCGCGCGCGCGAAGTATTCGACGTATCCGGTGCGGGTGATACCGTGATTGCGACGCTGGGTCTGATGCTGGCCGCAGGCTTAACTATGCGCGAGGCCGTGCATATCGCCAATCGCGCAGCGGGAATTGTCGTAGGCAAGCTGGGTACGGCGACTGTCAGTCGCGATGAATTGCAGTCTTCGCGTATATAATATAACTATTTGATTAATATGACTATTTTAGTTACAGGTGCAGCAGGATTTATCGGCGCGAATATGGTGAAAGCGCTGAATTTACGCGGCGAAAAAAATATTATCGCCGTGGATAATTTTGCCCGTGCCGACAAATTTACCAATCTTGTCGATTGTGAAATAGCAGACTACTTAGACAAGCGCGACTTTCTAGAACGCGTAAGGCGCGACGGTCTGCCGAAAAATATCCGCGCCGTGCTGCATCAAGGCGCGTGTTCCGACACCATGGAAACCGACGGCGCGTACATGATGGAAAACAATTATCGTTATTCCATCACTTTGCTGGAAGCATGCCAGCAACGAAAAATTCCGTTTATTTACGCGTCCTCCGCATCGGTGTACGGCAACGGAAAAAATTTCACCGAGTCGCGCGCCAACGAAGCGCCGCTGAATATTTACGGCTACTCGAAATTCTTATTCGACCAATACGTGCGACGGATTTTGCCTGGCGCCGAATCGCAAATTGCCGGCTTTCGTTACTTCAACGTGTATGGCCCGCGTGAATATCACAAAGGCCGCATGGCTTCGGTGGCATGGCATTTTTTCAACCAATATCGCGCCGATGGCAAAGTAAAATTATTTGAAGGCAGCGGCGGCTATGCCGATGGCGAACAAATCCGCGATTTTGTTTCTGTGGAAGATATCGTCAAAGTGAATTTGCATTTTCTCGATCAACCCACATTATCCGGCATTTTCAATCTCGGCACCGGCCGCGGCCAGACCTATAACGACATGGCCTTGGCGACCATCAACGCCTGTCGCGAGGCCAAGGGTGAGCCGAAAATCAACCTGGTTGACGCAAAAGCCAAGGCAATGATCGAATATAGCCCCTTCCCCGCGGCCCTCAAAGGCAAATACCAAAGCTACACCCAGGCCGATATGACCGCTTTGCGCTCGGCCGGCTATGCAGCGCCATTTCTCTCGGTAGAGCAGGGTGTTTCCCGCTACGTTCGAGAATTACTTGACGCAGAGCAGGCCTAAGGATATAAAGCGCAGTCAACCGGATTCCCAGGGGGGCGTTTAGTGGCTATTATCTGGGAATACAGGGATTTGGCGGGGGTAGGCGGGCCGGATTCTTCCAGAAAAATGGGTTGGCTCGCCACTAGCCTAAAATAATTAACATTTTTTTAACATTGTAGGAGTACACATGAAAAAGTTTCTCATCTCATTGGTAGCGTTTTTTGCCTTCACCGGCATGGCGTTTGCCGCAGTTAACGTTAACACTGCCTCTAAAGCTGAACTCGAAGCCCTCGACGGCATCGGCCCGGTCAAAGCTCAGGCTATTATTGACTACCGCACCAAAAACGGCCCATTCAAATCTACGGAAGATCTGGATAAGGTTGAAGGCGTAGGCAAGGCGACTATCGACAAATTCCGTGGCGATATCAGCTTGTCTGGCGCAACCACCATGCCTAAAGCAGCTGACAAAAAAGCAGAAGTCAAAGCCGATGCTAAAGCAGACGCTAAAGGCGCGAAAAAAGAAATAAAAGCTGAAGACAAGAAGTCTATGGCTGCTCCTGCTGCCGCTGCCGCCGGTACCGCTGCTGTTGCCGGTGCTGCTAAAGCGACCGAGAAAAAAGCCGAGCCAGCAATGGCCGCAACCGGTAAAGCTGCAGACAAGAAAGAAATGAAAGCCAACGACAAAGCCGACAAAAAAGCGGACAAAGCTGAAAAGAAAGCCGATGTTGCTAAAGAAGACAAAGCAGCCAAGAAAGACGACAAAGCTACTGATGTGAAAAAAGAAGATAAAGCTGAAAAGAAAGCTGATGCTGCTAAAGAAATGAAAGCTGACAAACCCTCCAAAGCTGATGCTGCTAAGGAAATGAAAGCTGACAAACCTTCCAAAGCTGATGCTGCCAAAGAAGCTAAAGAAGCCAAGGCTGAAAAGAAAGCCGCTGCTGCTAAAGAAGCCACAGAAGCAAAACTGGCTAAAGCTGAAAAGAAAGCCGCAGCCAAGAAGGAAGACAAACCTTCCAAAGCTGACGACAAAAAAGACGACGCCAAGAAGAACTAATTTCTTTTAAAGCGTTTACCTAAAGCCCCGCCTAGTGCGGGGCTTTTTGTTTTTGGCGCGAACTATTTGGGCTGTGGGATAATAGCGTCAAACTTGCAAGCAAACAGGACGCCCGTGAAAACCCATACTCTCGAAGACTTTGTCGGCAACACTCCGCTGGTACGCCTCAAACGTATCCCCGGTAACACCAGCAATATTATTCTGGCAAAACTCGAAGGCAATAACCCGGCCGGCTCGGTCAAAGATCGGCCTGCGCTATCCATGATCGCGCGCGCGGAAGAGCGTGGCGACATCAAGCCCGGCGATACGCTGATAGAAGCCACCAGCGGCAACACCGGCATCGCCTTGGCGATGGCGGCGGCGATGCGCGGTTACAAGATGGTGCTCATCATGCCTGAGCATTTATCCATAGAGCGCCGTCAGAGTATGGCGGCTTTCGGCGCGCAGATTGTGTTAACGCCGAAAGAAGGCGGCATGGAAACCGCGCGTGATATTGCCGAAAAAATGCGTGATGAAGGCAAGGGCATTATTCTCGACCAATTCGCCAACCCGGATAATCCGCGCGCGCATTACGAAGGAACCGGGCCGGAAATCTGGCGCGATACAGAAGGCAAGGTCACCCACTTTATCGCCACCATGGGAACGACAGGGACTATCATGGGCGTGGGCAAATTCCTTAAAGAAAAAAATCCGGCGATACAAATTATCGGCGTGCATCCGGCCGACGGCGCGCAAGTGCCCGGCATCCGTAAATGGCCCGAAGCGTATTTGCCGAAAATTTACAACCGCGCCGGGGTGGATAGAATTTTAGAAGTCACTCAGGCTGACGCCGAAGAACATATGCGCCGACTGGCGAAAGAAGAAGGCATATTTGCCGGCGTTTCTTCCGGCGGCGGATTATGGGCTGCGCTACAAATTTCAAAGGAAGTGCAAAACGCTGTCATCGTCCATATCGTCTGCGACCGAGGCGATCGCTATCTCTCTACCGGCGTATTCCCCGCCTGATATCGCCCACCACTGTTCTGCGGTCGGCAATCTTTTCATTCGGTTAATTTTTGTTACGCGGGTGTGCGCAAGTTCACAGCGCGAACGCCCGCGTGTGCGCATAATCTCCTGACGGTAATGCAGATTCAAACCGCCCAAGGCATGCAAAAATTGGGTGCAATCAGGGGCGGTTTCTTTTTATAAGAAACCTTGATGAAAAAAATAATAGCTAGACATGAGTAGCCTGAATGAATTCGCCAGACATAATATTCAATCAAACCTTATTGGAACAACTCCGTATGGCAGGCTCGCGCAGCGATGAATTGCCCGATAGCCGTGACGAATGGGAGGCCTTGCTGCAGCGGGTAAGCCATGCTCTGGACAAGGCGGAAAGAACCAGCGAACAGTTGTCCCTCGCGCTGGAAGCGTCCGAGCTTGCGTTATACGACGTGGATCTAGTCAACGATAAAATTTATTTAAATGAGCAGTGGTCCGTGATTTTGGGTGGAGATGGTTCTCCTACCCATACTAACTTTGCCGGCATGATGGAAGTGGTGCATCCGGACGACCGCAATGAAGTGAATAAAGTATTCCGTGATGTGTTGACCGGCCGCGCGCTGGCTTACAAAGTCGAACACCGCGTGCGTCACGCAAACGGCAATTGGCGCTGGATACTCAGCCACGGCAAGGCAGTGCGCCGATGCGAAAAGGGTTTGGTCGAACGCATCGCCGGCACAAACATGGATATCCACGAGCGTAAGTTAACCGAAATGCGCGTGGAGTATCTGGCCCATCACGACGAACTCACCGGCTTGCCCAACCGCGTCAGTTTTAATCATTCGCTCGAACACACTATCCGCCAGGCCAAGCGCAAGCGCGCGAAACTGGCGGTAATGTTCATCGACCTTGACCGCTTCAAGAATATCAACGACAGTCTCGGCCACGATGTCGGTGACCAATTATTGCAAGAAGTGTCATTGCGTTTGCGTACTACTTTGCGTGATAGCGATATTGTCGCCCGTCTCGGCGGCGATGAATTTGTCGTATTGATAGACGGCTGGCTGACCAGCGAAGATCTGGTTTCGGTCTCGCAAAAAATATTACAGGCCGTCTCCACGCCCTATCTGCTCGAAGGCCAAGAATACGATCTGACCACCAGCGTCGGCATCAGCACCTATCCGCAACACGGCGAAGACGCGCAGGAATTATTGCGCCATGCCGATGTGGCCATGTATCGCGCCAAGGAAATGGGCAAGAATAATTTTCAGTTTTATACCGCACAAATGGACTTCAACTCGGTCGATCGCCTGCGTATGGAATCGGGCTTGCGCCGTGCGCTGACGCGCGACGAATTCCGCCTGCATTATCAACCCGTGGTCAATCTGGCGACCGGTTATATGGTGGGCATGGAAGCACTGATACGCTGGGAGCACCCGCAGCGCGGGCTGGTGGCGCCGGGAGAATTTATTCCACTGGCCGAAGAGACCGGTCTCATCGTGCCGATCGGCGAATGGGTATTGCGTGCCGCTTGTGAACAAAACCGCAAATGGCAGCAGCAAGGTTACGGGCCGTTACGCGTCTCGGTCAATTTGTCGCCGCGTCAGTTCACTGCGGGCTTGGTCGGTCTGGTCGCACGCGTGCTGCAGGAAACCGGCTTGCCGGCGCAATTACTCGAATTGGAAATCACTGAAGGCATGGTGATGCAAAACCCCGATCAAGCAGTACGTTTGCTGAATGAATTGCATGACATGGGTATTGCGTTGTCGATCGACGATTTTGGCACGGGTTATTCATCGCTGGCGTATCTCAAGCGCTTCCCCATCGACAGTTTGAAAATCGATCGTAGCTTCATCACCGAATTACCGCAGGATAGCGACAACGCCGCCATCATCCGCGCCATTATCCAAATGGCGCACGGCCTGGAAATTCATGTGGTCGGCGAAGGTGTCGAGACCGCAGAGCAAGCCGGATTCCTGAGCGACCAGTCTTGCGATCGCGTGCAAGGCTTTCATTACAGCAAGCCATTGCCACACGCAGATTTTGAAAAACTCATTTATACATTTCCCTTAAACGCCAAGACGTTATTTCATGATGCATCGAGCGTAGAATAAGGCTGAGACTTTATTCTTAGGCCGTTCACCACGGCTTAGCGCGCTTAATGCAAGTATTTGATTATTATAAGTATTTTACAACTTTATTAAAGCTCGTCACGCTCGCCAGCGTGATGTTGTTTTCGCCTGCCCATGCCGTCAGCCATGTTACGATAACGGCAGACAGCGTTAGTGGCGACGGTTTTTCTCTCAAGCAAGCCAAGCTTAATCTGCAACAACCCATCAATGGTGAAATCAGTTTTCGCGCGCAGGAACTGCAAGCGGGCGAGCGTACCTTCAAGCTGCTCGCATTTGATTGCGGGCAATTGCGCATGGCGCAAAGCGTCATCGAATGCGCGGCGGCGAGAATGGGATGGGAGAAATATTCTGCGACCGGTTCCTTTCGTGCTGATCTGAAAAATAAACAAGTCGATTATCGTGTAGCGCCTAACGATAAAGAAACCGTCGCCGGTAAATTAAATTTCAACGGCGCAGATTGGAGCACGCGGGCAGAAATTGCACAAGGCGACGTCACGCGGCTTTCCGCTTTTTTGCCGGCGACCGCGCCAAAAATCACGCAAGGCATCGTCAGCGGGAGTGTGGGTTTGTCGAGCGCTGCAGGCGAAATCCGCATCGAACCCGATTTGGTACTGACGAATATTTTTTTCTCCGACAAAGACGGCCTGCATGCCGGCGAAAAACTCAACGCCAGCTTCAAAGGCGTCATTACCAAAGTCGGCAATAACTGGCGCTGGAATGGCGACCTGGATTATGACAGCGGCGAAGCTTTGTGGACGCCCTTGTATTTTGAAAAGGGTGGACACAAGCTGAAGTTCGCGGGATCTTCTGACGACAAAACCTTGCGCGTCGATAGCTCCACTTTGCAACTCGCTGACATCGGCGCGGCCAATATCACTTTCGCTTGGGATATAGCGGCGAAAAAAATGACCGATTATCGTCTGGCTGGTAAGGGCATCAAGCTCGATCCTTTATACAAAGTCATCCTCAAACCTTATATGGAAAAAACGGCTTTCAATGCGATGACGGTGAAAGGGGAGGGCGATATTGATTGGGTGCAAAAGAACGGCGAGATCACTCAGTTTGATTTGAATTTGCGCGACGCGCAATTCGATGACACGAATAACCGTTTTTCCGTTAACGGCCTTCAGTTGAGCCTGCCGTGGAAACTGAACGAACAGCGCGATGCGCGCGTACGTTTTTCCTCAGCCAAAATGCTCAACGTGCCGCTCGGTGCCGTTGATACACCGATCACCATGAACGGTTATGATTTCAGCATGCCGCGACTGATCTTGCCTATCTTCGATGGCAAATTAGAAATTAAAGATTTCAAGGCGGCAGAGATTAAAGGTGAATGGACGTGGAAATTCGCCGGGGGATTGTCGCCGCTGTCGCTTTCCAGTTTGACTAAAGCGCTCAAGTTGCCGGAGCTGAGCGGCAATATTTCCGGCGAGATTCCGACGGTGGAATATGCCAATCACGATATTAAAATGGGCGGCGCGTTAGTGATCCAATTGCTCGATGGCTTCGCCGTCCTCAAGGATGTCGCTTTGTACCGTGCCCTAGGTGATGCGCCGCGCTTCACCGCCGACGTTGACGCGCGTAATCTCGACCTCGCGCTGATGACCACCGCATTCTCGTTTGGCAAAATGCAAGGGCGCGTCGATCTGCGCATCACCGAGATGGAACTGGTGAAATGGAAGCCGGTCAAAATGGACGCCAGCGTGATGAGCAGCCCCGGCAGTTACACCAGGAAAATAAGCCAGCAAGCTGTGCAGAATATTTCCGCCCTCGGCGGCGCGGGCGCGGCGGCGGCAATCCAGCGCAGCTTTTTACAATTTTTCGAGCAGTTCGGCTACGAAAAACTCGGCCTCACTTGCAAGCTGAATAATAATATTTGTGAAATGGGTGGGGTCGAGAGGACACCGCAAGGCTACGTGATCGTTAAAGGGGGTGGGATTCCGGCCATCACCGTGATGGGCTACAATCGGATTGTGGGTTGGCAGGAGTTACTGGAGCGCGTATCGCGGATTACCCAGGAAAACGCCGCTGCGCCCGTCATTAAATAGCCGGTCATCCCAAGTTCTACAATAAGGAGTTGTCATGCAAAAAAAAATCGTCCCGTTCACTGCTGCCGCTGCCATGTTGGTGGCGCTCAGTGCCTGCGTCACTATTAACATTTATTTTCCGGCCGCTGCTGCAGAAAAAGTCGCCGATAAAATCATCGACGAAGTATGGCAGCTCAAGCAGGGCGAGAAAAGGCCCGAAGCGCCCGCAACGCAACCCAAATAACCTTACAAGCCATTCAGGAGTCACCCATGAAATCACTGATCACTTTAGCCTGTTTGTTTTTCCTCTCATTGCCGGTCTTCGCACAGCAAGCCGATCTTGAAGCCAACACGCCCGCTATCGCCGCGCTCAAGGCCGGCATGCAAGCGCGCCACAATGCGCTGGCGTCACATTACGCAAGCGGTGCAGTCGGCCTCACCAAAGACGGGATGGTCGCCGTGCGCGAAGCGTCAGCCGTGCCGATGGCACAACGCCCCGCGGTGACATCAGCAGTGGCAGATGAAAACAAAGACCGCGCAGCCTTATATAAAGAAATCGCCAATGCCAACAAACATCCTGAATGGGAAGGTGAAGTGAAAACCACATTCGCCTCGCGCTGGATATCCAAAGCGCAAAGCGGTTGGTATGTCCAAAATGCAGCAGGTGAATGGACGAAAAAGTAATAATCCATAACTACTTGATTATATTGAATATTTTGTAAGATAATAAATAAATAAAACCCTGTGACGCCGACTTTAGTTTTTGATATTGAAACCATCCCCGACGTCGCAGGTTTGCGCACCTTACACCAACTCGGTTCCGAGTTGAGCGATCACGATGTTGCCGAATTCGCCTTCCAACGCCGCCGCCAACAAACCGGCGGCGATTTTTTGCAGCTTCATCTTCATCGCGTGATTGCGATATCGTGCGCGCTGCGCGCGGGCAATGAATTCAAAGTGTGGAGTCTCGGCACCGCGCAAGATAACGAAGCGACATTGATTCAACGCTTCTACGACGGCATCGAAAAATACACGCCGCAAATCGTATCGTGGAATGGCGGCGGCTTCGATTTGCCCGTATTGCATTATCGCGGACTCATCAACGGTGTGAATGCCGCGCGCTATTGGGATATGGGCGAAGAAGACAAAGACTTCAAATGGAATAATTACATCAGCCGCTACCATTCACGCCATTTGGACTTGATGGATTTATTGGCGATGTACCAACCGCGCGCCAACGCGCCGCTGGACGACCTCGCCCAACTCATGGGTTTACCCGGCAAGCTCGGCATGGACGGCAGCAAAGTGTGGGACGCGTTTCAAGCGGGAGAGATTTCCGCGATCAGAAATTATTGCGAGACCGACGTGGTGAATACTTATCTCGTGTTCCTGCGTTTCCGGAAAATGCGCGGCGTGTTTTCAGACGAGCAATATCAGCGAGAAATGGAATTGGTGCGCGCGACTTTGGCGAAATCTGTCGAGCTGCACTGGGGAGAGTTTCTTGCGGCTTGGGGCGGAAAGAAATAATACAGCCGCCGTAGGCTGGGCTGATAAGCCCAGCATATCGCCACGGAACGTCAAATTCAAAAGCGCTGGGCTTATCAGCCCAGCCTAACGGATAAGAGTTAGAGTGACCTTTTAGCAAGCGTAGCCCGCAGCCAGTGAAACGGAATCCGGGAATTGTGTAACGTAAAATCCTCGGAATCCGCTACGCTACTTCCGGGGTGCGCACTAATCAATCTTGGTCGGTAACAAACCATATATCACCAAGTCCTTGTAGTGGTCGTAAATAAATTCTTTTTGGCGCATCACGCCTTCCATAGTAAAGCCCAGTCTTTCAGGAATCGCACGACTTTTTTTGTTTTCTACAGCGCAGAAAATCTCCACGCGGTTTAATTTTCGGGTGACTAAAGCCTCTTCGACTAACTTGGCGCAAGCCTTGGTCATGATGCCGTGGCCTTGAAATTTTTCACCCAGCCAATAGCCGATGTAAGCGTATCGATTGGTTTTATCAATAAAGTTAAAACCAATCACCCCTGCCAGTTCACTGCGATACCAGATGCCGAACTGCGCCGCGTTGCCTGATTTCGATAGTTGTTGATTGTGATGGATGAAAGCCAGAGTGCTATCAACTGATTTATTTTGATCCAGCCATGGTAACCATGCGCGCAAGTAGGCGCGGTTGCTGTCGGCTAATTGGAAAAGTGGCGCAGCATCTTCTTCAACTAATTCACGTAAAGTGATGTTGTCATCAACTATTTGTAAGGGCATGATTTAATTGAAATATTTTTTACAAAAACTATTCAACCACTACGCCTTCAAGATTTTCTTTTGGTTTGGGGTAGCGCATTTTTTGTGCCTGCAAAGTCTGCACCAATATCGACGACACAAGGATATTGCGGTTGGTATTTGAGTCGGCAGGAATCACATACCACGGCGCGTAATCAGTTGAAGTGGCCGAGAGTGCGGACTCGTAAGCGCGCATATACTCCGGCCATAATTTGCGTTCTTCCAGATCACCTAAATTGAATTTCCACTGCTTGTCGGGATCCGATAATCTTTCTTCCAGGCGTGCTTTTTGTTCGTCTTTGGAAATATATAAAAAACATTTTATGATGATGGTGCCGGTATCGGCGAGCATTTTCTCAAAGGCGTTGATCTGATCGTAACGTCGTTTGCATTCTTCCGGCGTGATCCAGTTATGCACGCGCACAATAAGCACGTCTTCATAATGGCTGCGGTTGAAGATGGCAATTTCACCTTTGCCCGGCACCACGCGATGCACGCGCCACAAATAATCATGCGCGAGTTCTTCGGGTGTAGGCGCTTTGAAGTTGGCGACATACACGCCTTGCGGATCGACATGCTCGAACACTGTGCGGATCGTGCCGTCTTTGCCTGAAGTGTCCATGCCTTGCAATACCATTATGACTTTACGTTTTTGCTCGGCGTAGAGCAGGTCTTGTAGTGTATCGAGCTCGTGGCCCAAATTTTCTAGCAGCTCCGCATCTTTTTTCTTGCTGCCGGTGCGCGCGCTTTTATCGCCCGGGTTAATTTTGGATAGTTTGACTTTGCTGCCGGGTTGCACGCGATAATCATCAATGCTCATACTATCCCTTTTGCAGTTAGACTAATTTACCGACCTGTATACGCAGCTTCTCTACGGTTGAAATAAAATTTTCCAGCCGTTCTTTCTCCTGCGCGACCACGGCGGGCGGTGCGCGATCGACAAAACCGGCGTTGCCGAGTTTGCTTTGTGCCAGGGTAATTTGAATGTCGAGACGCGTGATTTCTTTTTGCAGGCGTTCGCGTTCTGCGGCTTTGTCGATTTCGACCTTTAACATCAACTTGAAATTACCGGCGATGGCGACCGGTGCGTCGTCGTTAGGCAATTCATTCACGATTTGGCTGCCGCTGAGTTTTGCCAGCGCTTCGATATAGGGCAAGAAATTATTCAAGGTCACTGCATCGCCAGTAGCGAACAGCGGCACTTTGGTCGAAGGCGACAGATTCATTTCACCGCGCAAATTGCGACACGCGTTGACCAATTCTTTTAATTGCGCGATGCGTTCTTCTGCAATTGCATCAATCTTTTCCGTCTGTGCGACGGGGAAGGGCTGCAACATGATGCTGTCGCCGGATTTCCCCGCCAGCGGCGCGACTTTTTGCCACAGCTCTTCGGTAATGTAGGGAATCACCGGATGCGCCAGGCGCAAGATGGTTTCCAGCACGCGCACCAGCGTGTAACGCGTCGCGCGTTGCTCGGCTTCGGTACCATTTGCCATTTGCACTTTGGCCAGTTCGAGATACCAATCGCAATATTCGTCCCACACTAATTCGTATAGCGTGCGTGCCGCCATATCGAAACGGTATTCGTTGAAATATTTTGCGACGTCCTGCTCGGCGCGCTGCAGTTTGCTCACTATCCAGCGGTCGGCGTAAGAGGGCGAACGGGGCAAGGTTTCATCTTGCCCGCAATCTTTGCCTTCGGTGTTCATCAGCACAAAGCGCGTCGCGTTCCATAATTTATTGCAGAAATTGCGATAGCCTTCGCAGCGCTGCAAATCGAATTTAATGTCGCGCCCGTGCGAGGCGAGGCTGGCGAAAGTAAAACGCAAGGCGTCGGTGCCGAAGGCCGGAATGCCGACCGGAAATTGCGTGTGGGTTTTTTTGCTGATGCTGTCGGCTTGTTTCGGGTTCATCAAACCCGTCGTGCGTTTGCTCAACAAATCTTCCAGCGAAATGCCGTCGATCAAATCTATAGGGTCGAGCACATTGCCTTTCGACTTGCTCATTTTCTGGCCTTCCGCGTCGCGGATCAGGCCCGTCACATACACTTCTTTGAACGGCACTTTGTCGGTGAAATGCAAAGTCATCATCACCATGCGCGCCACCCAAAAGAAAATAATGTCGAAACCCGTCATTAACACGGATGTTGGTAAGTAGTTGATTAAATTAAAGTTTTCGTTAGGCCAATCAAGTGTGGAGAAGGGCCATAACGCCGATGAAAACCAGGTGTCGAGCACATCATCATCGCGTTTCAAATGACCTGCGTAGCCATCTTTCTCTGCCTGCGCGCGCGCGCCAGCTTCATCGTGCGCGACATAAATTTTCCCTGCATCGGTGTACCACGCCGGAATTTGATGGCCCCACCACAGTTGGCGCGAGATGCACCAATCCTGAATATTATTTAGCCATTGGTTGTAAGTCGTGGTCCAATTTTCCGGTACAAATTTAATTTCGCCTTTGGCAACGACATCAAGGCCGCGTTTTGCCAGGCCGTCCATTTTGACAAACCATTGGTCGGTGAGCATGGGTTCAATCACCACGCCGGTGCGGTCGCCGCGTGGCACTTTGAGTTTGTGCTTTTCGGTTTTTTCCAACAGCGTGAGCGCGTCGAGATCGGCGACGATTTGTTTGCGTGCGTCGAAGCGATCGAGGCCGCGATATTTTGCAGGGGCTAGTTTGTCGATTTTTGCGTCGAGCGTCAGGATGCTGATCATGGGCAACTGATGCCGCTGTCCCACCGCATAGTCGTTGAAGTCATGCGCCGGTGTCACTTTCACGCAACCGGTGCCGAATTCCCTATCGACATAATCATCGGCGATGATAGGAATGTCGCGCTCACACAGAGGCAGTTTTACTTTTTTGCCGATTAAATGTTGATAGCGTTCGTCTTCGGGATGCACCATCACGGCGACGTCGCCGAGCATGGTTTCCGGGCGCGTGGTGGCGACGGTTAAATGCGTCAAGCCGGTTTTGCTATCCTTCTCGACTAGCGGATATTTAATGTGCCAGAGAAAGCCGTCTTCTTCTTCTTGCGTCACTTCGAGGTCGGACACCGCCGTGCCGAGCACCGGATCCCAATTGACCAAACGCTTGCCACGATAAATCAAACCTTGCTGGTGCAGTTTTACAAATACGTCGGTCACAGTTTTGGATAAGTCTGGATCCATGGTGAATTTTTCGCGCGACCAATCGGGCGAGGTGCCGAGGCGGCGCATTTGGCGCGTAATGGTCGCACCGGATTCGGCTTTCCATTGCCATACTTTTTCGAGAAATTTTTCGCGGCCTAAATCATGGCGCGAAATTTTTTGGGCATCGAGCTGGCGCTCGACGACGATTTGCGTGGCGATACCCGCGTGGTCGGTGCCCGGCTGCCACAAAGTATTGTCACCGCTCATACGGTGATAGCGGGTGAGGGCGTCCATCAGCGTGTGCTGGAAGGCGTGGCCCATGTGCAAGGTGCCGGTGACGTTCGGCGGCGGCAGCATGATGCAGTAAGCGGGTTTGCCCCGCGTGGTGCCGGCTTTGAAATAACCGTGGGATTCCCATAGCGGGTACCAGTGAGCCTCAATTGCGTGAGGCTCGTAACTTTTTGCCAGTTCCATGTTGTATTCTTCTGCTGCCGAATGTATACCAATCGGCGTATTTAATTAAAACAAGATTATAGCGGATTACTGCGGACGTTTTGGGATGGTGACGACCGATGTTGCGTTCTCGGCGCTGAGCGCATCGGTCACGGCGACAGTAATGCTGTCGGCGATTTCCTGCTTCAGATCGGCTAACGCGGTGCGCACGGCCTCATTCACATAGGTGTCGATTTTGTTGAGCAGTTTTTCCTGTATCGGGCCGCTGAGTTGCGGTTCGATATTACGCATGACATGGGCTTGCACTTCACGCGCAATCGAACGGATGCGCTCATCGCTGAGGGCGGAAAAATGCAGTTCGGTCGGAAAGGGTTCGTCAATTTGCGCTTGCACAGAACTCGCGTACACCGGCTTCTGCGCACCGTCATGGAGGATGTCAGTGAGTATTGGAATATCATCGTATTGGTTTTCACCGGTTGTCGGTGTGCCGCGATTTTTATTCATCAGCGCCTCCAATTTGTTGATTAAGCTGTCGTCTTCGCTCATTTGCGCTTAACCCGGTTTTTTCGACATATCGTGTGAGGTGATGGCATAACCGCGATCTTTATAAAATTTGTAACGTGCGCGCGCGGCGGCAGCGTCGGCGCTGTCTTTGCTGACGATTTCAATCACGCGTTGGTAGCGGCTGAAAAAAGGTTGCACTTCTTCATGCAAATTCAACAACACATCGTCGTAGGCCAGTTTATCAGGGTCGCTGGAAATCACAATCGGCGTCTCTGCCGCCAGCGCATGATCGACCGCGCAATGAGGCAAAAAACCCAGCGCGGGAACCGTCCACAATAAACGGTCGATTTTCGTCGCGTCGGATTCGTCTTGCGCGAACACCATCATCTTGCGCTTGGCGCGCAAAACTTTATGGCTGATTTCGCAGGCCGTGTGGAATTTATTTTCCACATGGGTATAAAAAAGTATCTCGGTCACGCCTACTTTTCCGCCTGGTTAATCAGATAACGCGTGAGCAAGGGAACCGGCCGTCCGGTGCTGCCTTTTGCCGCGCCGGATTTCCACGCTGTGCCTGCGATATCCAGATGCGCCCAATGATATTTTTTGGCGTAACGCGACAAAAAGCAGGCCGCGGTAATGCTGCCGCCCGCGCGGCCGCCGATGTTGGCCATGTCGGCAAAATTACTGCGCAGGCCATCCTGATATTCATCCCACAAAGGCATGTGCCACGCGCGGTCTTGCGCATATTCGCCCGCGTTCAGCAGTTCTTTGGCCAGACTATCCTGATTCGCATACAAGCCGCTGGCAATATGACCCAAGGCAATCACGCAGGCGCCGGTCAGCGTCGCGATATCGACCACGCTGGCAGGTTCGTAACGTTCCGCATAGGTGAGGGCATCGCACAGAATCAAACGGCCTTCGGCGTCGGTGTTCAAAATTTCGATCGTCTGGCCGGACATGCTGGTGACTACATCGCCGGGACGTGTGGCCAAACCGTCGGGCATGTTTTCGCAAGTCGGGATAATGCCGACGACGTTGATCGGCAACTTGAGTTCCGCGACGGCTTGCATAGTGCCGAGCACGCTGGCCGCGCCGCACATGTCGTATTTCATTTCGTCCATTTCTGCGCCGGGCTTGAGCGAAATGCCGCCGGTGTCGAAGGTGATACCTTTGCCGACGAGCACATGCGGCTGGTCTTTTTTGCCGCCACCGTTGTATTCAAGCAAAATTAATTTCGGCGGTTGGCGGCTACCTAGCGACACCGCGAGAAATGAACCCATGCCGAGTTTTTCCATTTCGTCGCGGTCAAGAATTTTCCCTTTGAGGCCGTGTTTTTTTGCTAGCGTTTTCGCTTGGTCAGCAAGATAAGTCGGCGTGCAAATATTCGGCGGCAGGTTGCCCAGATCTTTAGCGAGGTTCATGCCACGCGCAATGGCGAGACCTTGGGCGATGGCTAATTCACCGTCGCGCAACTCAGTGCGGCTGGCGACTTCGATGGTGAGTTTATGTAACGGGCGACGCACTTCTTCGCTTTTGCTTTTCATTTGGTCGAAACGATAGACGGCCTCCATCGCCATGATGACGGTTTGTTCCACTTTCCATGCCGAATCACGTTTAGCGACGGGCAATTCGCTCAAATAAAGCGAGGCTTCGAGCGAGCCGGTTTCGTTCAAGACCTTGACCGCAGCCGATACGGCTGTGCGATATTGCTGGTCATGAAAATCGCGCTTGCGTCCGAGGCCGACGAGCATTACGCGGTCTGCTTGCAAACCGGGGACTTTGTGCAAAATCAGCGTGCTGCCGAGTTTGCCTTCCATGTCACCGCGGCGGATGATGTCGGCGATATAGCCTTTGGAAGCTTTATCCAGCGCCTCGCCCGAAACGGACAGCATCCGCGGTGAAAACACGCCCACGACCACGCACGCGCTATGTTGTTTCTCTGGATGGCCGCTTTTTATGCTAAATTCCATTTGTGTTTCCTTTATTGACCGCAGTGCAATCTGCTATGCCTTGATTATCACCAGTTTGCACCGTAAAAGTCAAAAGGCCCTTAGTTTCATTTGATTGTTACAAAACATGATTTTTTCCCGTTCATTGGTGCGCGAATTTACCACCTTGGCTTTTGCGGTCTCCGTGGTGCTGCTGACCATTGCGACCACAGCCGTACTGATACGCCTATTGGCTGAGGCGGCCTCAGGTATTTTGACGCCCGATGCGGTTATCGCGTTTCTCGGTTTTTCCGTGTTGAATTACCTGCCGCTGGTGCTGTCGATGACCGTCTATTTCGCCGTGCTAATGACCTTGATCCGCAGCTATAAAGACAGCGAAATGGCGGTGTGGGCCAGCTCAGGTTTAGGG
>JAYVGF010000001.1:0-3553 GCA_043772415.1 Betaproteobacteria bacterium | reverse complement strand
TGTGGCCCATGACAACGCATTGCCTTGGCGATCGGTGATGGTGATGATGGTGTTGTTGAACGACGCGTGTACGTGAACGATGCCTTCGGCAACGTTCTTTTTCACTTTCTTACGTACGCGGGTTGCTGCTTTATCTGGAGCTTTTGCCATTATATGTCCTTATCTTTACTTGCTGGCTGCACGTACGGCTTTACGTGGGCCCTTACGGGTGCGCGCATTGGTACGTGTGCGTTGTCCGCGTAACGGCAAGCCGCGACGATGACGAATACCACGATAGCAGCCCAAATCCATCAGGCGCTTGATGTTCATGGAAATTTCGCGGCGCAAATCACCTTCGACGGCGAATTTGGACACTTGCTCGCGCAATTTTTCCATATCGTTGTCGCTGAGATCTTTAATCTTCGCGCTGGTTGCGATGCCCGCGACTTCGCAAATCTTGCGAGCACGCGTGCGGCCGACACCGAAAATCGCTGTCAAAGCGATTTCAGCATGTTGGTGATTCGGGATATTTACCCCTGCGATGCGGGCCATAAACTACTCCAGTAAAAGTCTATATTAATCAATAAGTTACGCAATTAACCCTGACGCTGTTTATGGCGCGGGTCGATACAAATGCAACGCAGGACGCGCTTGCGCTTCACTAGCTTGCAGTTACGACAGATTTTTTTCACAGATGCTTGTACACGCATGGTTTGCTCCTTACTGCTTATTTGGCGCGGAAAGTAATCCGCGCTCTGGTTAAATCATAGGGTGAAACTTCCACCGTTACTTTGTCGCCTGGCAGGATGCGGATATAGTGCATGCGCATCTTGCCCGATATGTGTCCTAATACGATGTGCCCGTTTTCCAGTTTGACCCGGAAAGTTGCATTGGGCAGGGTTTCCACTATCTCACCTGCCATCTGTATCGTTTCTTCTTTTGCCATTAGCGCCCTGGAAGTCCGCCCTTAAAGTTGGCTTTTTTCAGCAAGCTTTCATACTGGTGCGACATGATGTAGGCCTGCACTTGCGCCATGAAATCCATCGTCACAACGACAATAATCAACAAGCTGGTACCACCGAAATAAAACGGCGCCTTAAATCTTACGATCAAAAACTCCGGCAACAAACATACCAGTGTGATGTAAATGGCGCCGACCAAAGTCAGTCGCGTAATAATTTTATCTATGTGGCGCGCAGTCTGCTCGCCTGGGCGGATGCCCGGTACAAACGCGCCACTTTTCTTCAAGTTGTCTGCTGTCTCCGTCGGGTTGAATACCAAGGCCGTGTAGAAAAAACAGAAAAACATAATCGCTGCTGCGTACAAAAACACATATATCGGTTGGCCTGGCGACAAAGTTGAGCTGATGTCTTTCAGCCAAGTCATATTTTCATAACTGCCGAACCAGCTCGCCAAGGTCGCCGGGAACAAAATAATGCTGGAGGCGAATATCGGCGGTATTACGCCTGACATATTCAGCTTCAGAGGCAGGTGCGAAGCCTGGCCGCCATATACTTTGTTACCTACTTGTCGCTTGGCATAGTTCACCAAAATCTTGCGTTGCCCGCGTTCGATAAACACTACCGCCGCCGTGACTAAAATGACCAGCAGGAAAATGATGACTCCTACCAATTTGCTGATCTCACCCGTGCCTATTAAGTTGAATGTCCCGCTGATGGCCGTCGGCAATCCAGCCACAATGCCAGAAAAAATAATCATCGAAATGCCGTTACCCAAACCACGCTCGGTAATTTGCTCGCCCAACCACATCAAAAACATGGTACCGGTAACCAAGGACACAATGACCGTCAAACGGAAAGTAAGGCCTGGCTCCATTACCAGATTCGGCTGCGATTCCAGTAAGGCAGCTATACCGAATGACTGGAACAAGGCTAATACGACCGTGCCGTAGCGGGTGTACTGGGTAATCTTACGACGACCCGCTTCACCTTCTTTTTTTAACTGCTCCAGCTGCGGCAATACGATTGTCAGCAACTGCATAATGATCGATGACGAAATATACGGCATGATGCCAAGAGCGAATAAGCTGAAACGCGAAATCGCCCCGCCGGAAAACATATTGAACATATCCAATATGCCGCCTTTTTGATTTTTGAACAAATTAGCCAGTTGCGCAGGATCAATACCCGGCACCGGAATAAAAGTCCCGATACGATACACAATCAGCGCAAGCAGCAAGAACACCAGTCGGCGTTTCAAATCGCCGAACTTTTGTCCACCACCTAACGCTAAATTAGCAGCCAATGTCTATTCAGCCTTCTGTAAAACTGCCGCCGGCAGCTTCAATCGCGGCGCGAGCGCCTTTGGTTGCAGCAATGCCAACCAATTTCATAGGACGTTTCACTTCGCCGGATAAAAATAATTTTGCTGCCAAGGCTTTGCCGGAAATAATGCCGGCTTGCTTCAACGCCAACAAATCAACGGTATCAACCGGCAATTTAGCCAAGTCGCTCAAGCGAACTTGTGCGGTATCGTCACGCGTCATGGAAATAAATCCACGCTTAGGCAAACGACGTTGCAAAGGCATTTGTCCGCCTTCAAAACCGACTTTGTGGAAACCGCCGGAGCGCGACTTTTGCCCCTTGTGTCCACGGCCGGCCGTCTTGCCCAAGCCGCTACCGATACCACGACCGACGCGGCGGCGATTACGCTTGCTGCCTTCCGCTGGTTTGAGGTTATTTAATTCCATGACTTATCCTTCAGCTTTAACCAAATGGGCTACGGTATTGATCATGCCGCGCACCATGGGAGTATCGACCAGCTCAACCGTTTGATGCATGCGCATCAGGCCGAGGCCTCGCACGCTGGCGACGTGATTTTTCTTCGCGCCTATCGGGCTTTTAATCAGCGTCACTTTTACTTTTTTCGCGGTCATCTCTGATTACCCCAAAATTTCTTCAATAGTCTTGCCGCGTTTCGCCGCGATTTCGGAAGGCCGATTCATCGCTTCCAAACCATTCAGCGTTGCACGAATGACGTTATACGGATTGGCCGAGCCTATGCATTTTGCCAATACGTTAGTTACGCCCACCACTTCAAATACTGCACGCATCGCGCCACCGGCAATAATGCCGGTACCGTCAGAAGCGGGCTGCATAAATACGGTAGCGGCGCCATGCTTACCAATGACTGAGTGAAACAAAGTACCGTTCTTCAAATGTATTTTGACCATCTTGCGGCGCGCGTCATCCATGGCTTTTTGCACAGCCACGGGTACTTCACGCGACTTGCCTTTGCCCATGCCGATGCGGCCATCGCCATCACCTACCACGGTTAATGCAGCAAACGCCATGATGCGTCCGCCTTTAACGACTTTGGTCACGCGATTCACCGCGACCATTTTCTCGCGCATGCCGTCGCTGTTTTCTTGCTTATTGCTGTCGATTTTTGCCATATGTAATCCTGTGCTTTGCTTAGAACGTCAAGCCGGCTTCACGCGCGGCATCTGCTAATGCTTTTACCCGGCCGTGATAACGGAAGCCGGAACGATCAAACGCCACTTGTGTTACACCAGCCAGCTTGGCTTTTTCCGCAATACGCTTACCGATTACCG